>CALFZM010000259.1 GCA_937952235.1 uncultured Opitutia bacterium
ACTACGACCTCGGCGCGCGCACCGTGCCGTCGTTCCGCACCACGCCCGAGTCGCTCGACCTCTTCGGCATGATGGCGCAGATGCGCGATCACGGCTGCCGGCACGCGGTCATGGAGGTGAGCTCCCACGGCATCGACCAGCAGCGCGTGCTGGGGGTGCGTTTCGGGGTCGCGGTCTTCACGAACCTCACCCGCGACCACCTCGACTATCACCAGACGCTCGAGAGCTACTTCGCGGTGAAGACCCGGCTGTTCACCGGCGCTACCGGGCCGGTGCCGCCCGTCTCGGTGGTCAATCTCGACGACGCCTGCGGCGCGCAGCTCGCGGCCAGGCTCGCCACCGAGGTGCCGGAGACGCGCGTGGTGACCTTCGGCGAGCACCCCGCGGCCGACGTGCGGGCGGAGGACATCGCGCTTCATTTCCGGAGCAGCACCTTCCGCCTCGTCTGGCCCGGGGGCCGGCTCGACATCGAATCGCCGCTCCTGGGCCGCTACAACGTGAGCAACCTGCTCGCCGCCGTCGCGGCGGCCTGGGGTCTCGGCCGCGACCCGGTGGTGTTCCTCCCTCGGTTGCGCGCGTGCAAGGGCGTGCCCGGCCGGATGGAACGCATCGAGGAGGGCCAGCCGTTCAACGTGCTGGTCGACTACGCGCACACCGACGACGCCCTGCGTCACGCGCTCGGCATGCTGCGCGCGATCACGCCGGGCCGGCTGCTCGTGGTGTTTGGCTGCGGGGGCAACCGCGACCGCGCGAAGCGTCCGCTCATGGCGCGCGCGGTGGAGGAACTGGCCGACTTCGCCATCGGCACCGCGGACAATCCGCGCAACGAGGCCGTCGCGCAGATCTTCGCCGACATGCAGGGCGGCGTCACCCAGCCGGGCAGGTTCACCTGGATCGAGGACCGGCGCCGCGCGATCAGCCTCGCGCTCGATCTGGCCAAGCCCGGGGACTGCGTCCTCGTCGCGGGCAAGGGCCACGAGTGTTACCAGGAGTTCGCCGACACCGTGTTTCCCTTCGATGACCGGCAGGTCGTGCGGGAACTCCTGGCCCAGCGGCCGCACTCACTTCCCGGCTGATTTTCACCGTGCCTACCTTCAAGCCCGAACAACTCGCCCAGTGGACCGGCGGCACGTGGACCTCGCTGCCGGCGGTGCCATTGACGGCCTTCGGGCTCGACACCCGCCGGCTGCGCCCCGGCGAAGTCTTTGTCGCGCTGCGCACGGAGAAGCGGGACGGGCATGATTTCCTCGCCGACGCGGCGGCGGGCGGGGCGGCGGCGGCCCTCGTGGCGCGCGCGCAGCCGGGGTCGCCGCTGCCGCAGCTCGTGGTGGCGGATCCGCTCGCGGCGTTCCAGGCGATCGCTCGCGAGCACCGGCGGACGTTCCGCGGTCCGGTGGTGGGAATTTCAGGCAGTGCCGGCAAGACCTCGACCAAGGACCTGCTGGCGCTCCTCCTCGGTGGCGCTACGTGCGGCGTCGTCGCCACCGAGGGTAACCTCAACAACCACCTCGGCGTGCCGCTGACGCTCACGCGCCTCGATCCGGGGGAGCATCGCTACGCCGTGATCGAGGCCGGCATCAGCGCCCCCGGGGAGATGGCGCCGCTCGCCGGCATGATCGAGCCCGACCTGGCCATCGTCACCCTCGTGGCGGCGGCGCACACGCAGGAGCTCGGCGGCCTCGAGGGCGTGGCGCGGGAAAAGGCCGTGCTGCCCGCCGCGGTGCGGCCGGGTGGCGTCGCGGTGGTGCCCCGCTCGACGCTCGACCACGCGCCATTCCGCAACCTCCGCGTGCGCACCATGGTGGTCGAGCGCGTGAGCGACCTGCGGTCGGAGTCGCTTCCGCCGGACGGCGTCTTTTTCCTCGTCGCCCACCGCGCCGAGGAAACCGCGCTCACCATCGCGCCGGGCCGGCTGCCGCCGTTCCGGTTCGTGTTCCGGCGGGTCTCGGACGGCATGGCGCAGAACGCGGCGCTGGCGATCTGCGCGGCGCTGTGGCTGGGCGTGGCGCGCGAGACGATCCAGGCCCGCTTCGCCGGCTGGCAGCCGGGCAAGCTGCGCGCGGAGGTGCGGCGCGTGGACGGGCGGCTGCTCTATCTCGACTGTTACAACGCCAACCCCGCCTCGATGGCCGATGCCCTGGCGGCGTTCGAGGCGCTCGCGCCGGCCGCGGAGCCGCGGCTTTTCGTCCTGGGCTGCATGGAGGAGCTGGGCGCCGATGCCCCCGCCCTCCACCGCGCCCTCGGGCGCTCCCTCGCGCTGCGCGACGGCGATCGCGTGTTCATCATCGGCACGCAGGCGGAGGAGCTCGCGGCCGGCCTGCGCGAACGCGGCGACCCGGCGCGGCAGATCCAGATCGTCACCACCCTCGAGCCAATCTCGGCCGCACTCGCGCACTGGCGCGGCGCGGTCTTCGTGAAGGGCAGCCGGCGCTACCAGCTCGAACGAATTCTCGAGGCCCAGACCTCGCTGCCGCTGCCGTGCTGAGCTACCTGGCAGATTTCGAGGACGTCTTCGGACCGCTGCGCCTGCTGCGCTACATCACGGTGCGGACGGCGCTGGCCGCGCTCACGGCGCTGTTCCTCGGTTTCCTGCTGGGCCCGGTGATGATCCGGAAGTTCAAGGAGCTGAAGTTCGGCCACGGCTACATCGACGATCGGACCGGCCACCTCGGCGCGACGTACTTCGACAAGAAGCACACGCCGACCATGGGCGGGCTGATCATCTTCTCCGCCGTGTTCGCCGCCTCGGCGCTCTGGGCGACGCCGAACATCTGGGTGTTCACGAGCCTTTTCGTCTACGCCGCGCTGACGGTGCCGGGATTCCGTGACGATTACCTGAAGGTGGTGCACAAGCACCGCGCGGGCATCTCGTCGCGGGAAAAGATCGCCTGGCAGTCGCTCGCGACGCTGGGAGCGCTCGGGCTGCTGCTGTGGCACCCCGACAGCTCGACCAAGATCCGTGAACTCTGGGTCCCCTTCGTGAAGCACGCGGTGATCGCGCCCATGCCCTGGTGGCTGCTGCTCGCCCTGATCTATCTCTGGATCGTGGGCTTCAGCAACGCGATCAACCTCACGGACGGACTCGACGGCCTCGCGGTCGGCTGCACGATCACGGTCGCGCTCGTCATGGGCGTGATGGCGTACGTGGCGGGCAACGTCCTGCTCTCCGAATACCTGCTCACCAGCCATGTCGCCAAGACCGGCGAGCTCACGGTCATCTGTGGCGCGCTGATCGGCGGCTGCATGGCGTTCCTCTGGTACAATTCCCATCCCGCGGAGGTGTTCATGGGCGACACCGGCTCGCTCGCACTCGGCGGGCTGCTGGGGGTGATGGCTTTCATGATCCATCAGCCGCTGACGCTCGTGATCGCGGGCGGCGTGTTCGTGATGGAGCTCCTGTCCGTCGTGGTGCAGGTGTCGTGGTTCAAGTACACCCGGCGCCGCTACGGCGAGGGCCGGCGGGTTTTCCTCATGGCGCCCATTCATCACCACTTTCAAAAAAAGGGATGGCCCGAAACGAAGGTTGTGCTGCGCTTCTGGGTGCTCTCCCTCGGTTGCGCGCTGGCGAGCCTGGCCACCTTGAAACTTCGCTGAACCCGTGTCCCCGATGTTCACGTTGAAGCTCACGCCCCCGCCGTCCCTCCGCTCCGCCCTCACCCGGCCCGTCGCCATCTGCGGGGCCGGCGTCAGCGGCTCCGGCGTCCAGGCGGTGCTCGGCACGCTGGGAGTCGAAGGGATCGTCTACGACGAGCGTGCCGGCAAGGGGCGGGAGTTCACGCCCGACGCCGCGGCCCGGCACGCCTTGGTGGTGTTTTCCCCCGGCTTCCCGCCGGATCATGCCTGGCTGCGAACCGCCCGCGCGGCGGGTGCGCTCTGCGTCGGCGAGCTGGAGTTTGCGGCGCGATTCTGGCGGGGGCGCGTGCTCGCGGTCACGGGCACCAACGGCAAGACGACCCTCACGGAACTGCTCACGCACGCGCTGCAGGCCACCGGCGCCGCGGCTTTCGCCACCGGCAACATCGGACGTCCGTTCACCCGGCTGGTGGCGGATCGCAGCGGGGGAGAGCCGGGCGATGTCGCCGTGTGCGAGGTGAGCTCCTTTCAGGCCGAGACCCTCGAGGAGTTCCGCGCCGAGGCGACGCTCTGGACGAACTTCGCGGAGGATCATCTCGAGCGGCATCGCCAGCTCGAGGCCTACTTCGCCGCGAAGTGGCGGCTCGTGGAACTCACCCGAAGCGGCGGCGTTTACGCGGGAACGTCCGTGGTCCGCCATGCGCGCGAACAGGGCGCACCCGTACACCGGCTCGTGGCCGTGCCCACCGAGGGACGGCCCGCCGATCCGCGGCTGGCCGGCACCGCCTTCGCCGGCTATCCGCAGCGCGAGAACTTCCTTCTCGCCGCCGCGTGGTGGCGGGCGACGGGACGCGACGAGGCCGAGCTGATCGCCGCGGCGAGGACGTTCGCCCCGGGGCGCCACCGGCTCGACCGCGTGGCGCTGCTCGACGGAGTCACGTTCTGGAACGATTCCAAGGCGACCAACTTCCACGCGGTCGAGGCGGCGCTCGCGACTTTTCCCGGGCCGGTGATCCTCATCGCCGGCGGGCGCGGCAAGGGTGGCGACACGGCCGGATTCGTGCAGCGCATCGCCCCGCGGGTGAAGCATGCGGTCCTCCTCGGCGAGACCAGCCGCGAACTGGCCGCCCACTGCGCCGCGCGCGCGGTGCCGCATTCGCTCTGCGCCGGGCTCGAGGCGGCGGTGCGCCGCGCCGCGGAGCTCGCGGTGCCCGGTGACCACGTGCTCCTGAGCCCCGGCTTCGCCAGTTTCGACCTGTTCCGTGATTACGAGGATCGCGGCGACCAGTTCGAGCACCTCGTGGGCCAGCTCCCGCTGCCCAACGGCGGTTTGCGTTAACCTTCACCCTCGCGTGTCCTCTCCTGAAACCACACCGTTTTCTCCTATGAAAATCCTGAAGATTTTCGGCCTCGTCGTGGGCGTGCACCTGTTCGCGCTCATCCTCATTTTCGCCAATCCGGGCTGCAGCTCGACGTCCAAACCGGCGCCGAGTCCCGGTGCGACCGCACCTGCCGTGGAGCCCGCTCCGCCGATCGGCGTCAACGTCCCCGCCGCCTCGCCCGGCTCGGGCGGCATCTACAGCTCCACGACGGATACCACGACTCCCACCACCGGGTTCAACCCGGAGGCGCCCGCGGTCGCGCTGCCGTCCACGGCCGGCGGCGGCTCGCGCATCACGCCGACCCGCCCGGGCACCGCGGTCGCCAGCGTGATCGCCGCCGAGCCCGTCTCGGATGTCATCCCGGCGAGCACGTACGAGGTGAAGTCGGGCGACAACCCGTGGACCATCGCGCGCAAACACAATCTGACCGTGGCGCAGCTCCTCGCCGCCAACAACCTGAAGAGCGATTCCAAGCTCCAGCCGGGCCAGAAGCTGAAGATTCCGAGCCGGCCGACCACGCCGCCCAGCACCGGATCCAAGCCCTCGACGAAGCCCGCCGATCCCTCCGCGCCGGCCGCCGCCCGCAACGGCGAGAGCCTCAGGCACGTGGTGAAATCCGGCGAGACCCTCGGTGCCATCGCCCGCCGCTACGACGTGCGCCAGGGCGACCTCGCGGTGCTGAACAATATCGCGGACCCGGCCAAGATTCGCCCGGGGATGGAACTCGTGATCCCCGGCTACAAGTCCACGGCCTCGAAGTCCGGCAAGTCGACGAAGTCCTCCGGCAGCGCGACCAAGGCGGCCGCGCCCGCGCCTTCGCCCGCCCCGGCGACTCCCGCGCCCGCCCCGACGCTACCGGCCGCCGAGCCTGCTCCGGCGACGCCTCCCGCCGAGACGCCGGCCCCGGCCCCCGCGGTGCCCGTGATCAAGATCAACTGACGTCTCGCCTGCCAACCCGCCGGCCCCGCTTCCCGCCATGTCACGCCCTCGCGACGACGCCGCCGACTCCTCCGGCCACCTCGTCAATCCCGCGTCGCTCATCATCGTCTGCGCGCTCGGCCTGTGCCTGCTCGGCCTCACGATCCTGTTCAGCGCGAGCGCCTGGTTCAAGCAGGGCCCGTATCACTACCTGAACAAACAGCTCATCGGGGTGGTGGTCGCGGGCGGCGTCTGCTGGGTGGTGAGCCGGATCAACCTCGACTACCTGCGGCGGTACGCCTGGTGGATCGCCGGCGCGTGCCTCGTGGCGCTGGCTCTGGTCCTCGTGGTCGGCATCAGCGTGAACGGCAGCCGCCGCTGGCTCGGCTACGGTTCGCTGCGGCTGCAGGTGTCGGAGTTTGCCAAGCTCGGCCTGGTGTTCTGCCTCGCCCACTATCTCGCGCTCAACCAGACGCGGATCGGCGAGCTCAAGCGCGGGTTTCTCTATCCCCTGGCGATCATCGGGGCGTTCGCCGGGCTCACGCTGCTGGAACCGGACTTCGGCGTCGCGGCGCTGATGGTGGCGGTCGGACTGCTCCTGCTCTTCCTCGCCGGCGCCCGCTGGCGCTACATCCTCCCGACGGTGGCGCTCACCGGCGGATTGTTCACGGTGGCGGTTCTCCACAATCCGAACCGGCTGCGCCGCATGACCGAGTTCCTCAGCGAGGAGAAGTCGTACCAGCTCCGCCAGGGCCTCGCGGCGTTTGCCGCCGGCGGCGTCGAGGGCGCGGGGCTGGGGCAGGGGCGGCAGCAGCTCAGCTATCTGCCCGAGGCGCACACCGACTACATTTTCTCCGTGGTGGGCGAGGAGCTCGGCCTCGTCTTCACCATGGCCGTCGTGATCGCGTTTACCGTGATTCTCATCGCGGGCCTGGTGCACCTGCGGCGGGCGCCGAACCTGTTCCACTTTCTCCTCGTGCTCGGCTGCGTGCTGCTGATCCCCCTGCAGGCGATCATCAACCTCGGCGTGGTCACGGCGGTGCTGCCGACCAAGGGCATGTCGCTGCCGTTCATCAGTGCGGGCCTCTCCAATCTCCTGCTCATGGGCATGCTCGTCGGCGTGATCCTCAACACCCAGCGGACCTGGGGCCGCGCCGCGCTCCCCGAGCGGGTGCGCACGCTGCGGGAGGTCATGGCCTGAGCGGCGGCATCCGCGGGACCGGTGTAGCCGGATCCCCGATACCCAAACCTCCCCTCGCTTCATGAGCCGATTCCTCATCTCCTGCGGCGGCACCGGCGGCCACCTCTCGCCCGGCATCGCGCTGGCGGAGGGCCTGCGGGCGCGCGGGCACGACTCGCGGCTGCTGATCTCCCGCAAGCAGGTGGATGCGCGCCTGAGCGCGAAGTATCCGGACTTCGGCTTCGACCGCATGCCGGGCAGCGGTTTCGGCTGGTCGCCGGCCACGCTGCTCCGCTGCGGCTGGAGCCAGGCGCAGGCGCTGGGATTCTGCCTCCGCCTCATCCGCCGGCACCGGCCGCACGCGGTCATCGGCTTCGGCGGCTTCACCTCGGCGCCGCTCGTGCTCGCCGCGCGGCTCTCGGGCGTCCCGATCGCCCTGCACGAATCGAACCGCGTCCCCGGCCTTGCCGTGCGGACGCTTGGCCGGCTGGCGGATCGCGTTTACCTGCCGCCGGGAATCCTCATTCCGGGGCTCCGCGCGGCCGCCCTCCGCCACGCCGGCCAGCCCGTGCGCCGGGAGATCGCGCCGATCCCGCGCGCGGCGGCACGCGCGGCGCTGGGGCTCGATCCCGCGGGCCGCGTGCTCGTCGTGCTCGGCGGCAGCCAGGGCGCGGGGCCGCTCAATGCCTGGGTGCGGGAGCACCGCGAGGCGCTGGCGGCGGAGGGCGTGCAGCTCTATGTCGTCACCGGCATGGGCAAGGGCGAGCCCGCGGTGCTCGCCGGCACCGCACGGTCGGGTGTCCCGGTGCGTTCGATCTTCGTCCCGTTCAGCGACCGGATGGCCGAGCTCATGTCGGCCGCCGACCTCGTGCTCTCGCGCGCGGGCGCGGGCACGCTGGCCGAACTGGTGCGCTGCGGCACGCCCGCGGTCCTGGTGCCGTTCCCGCAGGCCGCCGACGATCATCAGCGGGCCAATGCGGAGTATTTCGCCCGGCAGGGCGGCGGCGTGGTGGTGCCGCAGGGCCGGCTCGACGGCCTGCTCCCGCTCGTGCTGACGCTCCTCGGCGACGAGCCGCAGCTCGAGGCGTGGCGCGGGCGCCTCCGCGAGCTCGATCGCGCCGGCGCGATCGAGGCGATGCTCACGGATTTCGAATCGCTCGCGCGGCCCGACCCGGGCGCCGGCGCCGCCTGCACGGCGGCCGCGTCCGCTCTCGTGTGATGAGACCGTCGCCGCTGCCCTCCCTCTTCGGCCGTCCGATCCGGCGCGTGCACGGCATCGGCGTGACCGGCATGGGCGCCGGTCCGCTCGCGCTCTACCTGGCGCACCTCGGCTTCGCGGTCACGGGCGAGGACGACGCGCCGGCGGAGGCGATGCGCGCGGCGCTCGAGCGCGGTGGCGTGGCGTGGGCGCCGCTGCCGGCGGACTGCGAGCTGGTGTTCTGTTCGTCCGCGGTGCCGCCCGGCCATCCCACGTGCGAGGTGGCGCGGGCGCGCGGCCTGCCGGTGGTCCGCCGGGGCGAGCTGCTCGCCGAGGTGGTGCGCGGCCGGAAACTCGTCGCAGTCTGCGGATCGCACGGCAAGACCACCACGACCGCCTTGCTGGTCACGGCGCTGCGGGCGGCGCGCTTCCCGGCCGGATACGTCCTCGGCGGGTTGTTCGCCGACGCCACGCCGCCGGCCCAGGCCGGTTCGAACGACTGGGTGGTGGCGGAGATCGACGAGAGCGACGGCACCATCGACCGGTTCGAGCCGGAGCTGAGCGTGATCGTGAATCTCGACTGGGATCATCCCGACCGTTACCGCCACGCGGCCGACCTCGAGGCGACGTTCGCGGCGCTCGCGGCCCGGACGCGCGGAAGCGTGCTCGTGCACGACGCCTGCGCCGCCTCCGCCCGCGCGACCGCCGGCGGCGCCGGCGTGCTGACGTTCGGACGCAGCGGCGACTTTTGCGCCGAGGTGGAACGGGAGGAAGGCGGGACTCAGCTGCTTCGGCTGGCCGGGCGTTTTCCGCCGCAGACCGTGGCGGTCCGCGCCGCGGGCACCTTCAACGCCCACAATGCCGCGGCGGCGCTGGCGGCGGCGCAGCTCATGGGGGTGGCGTTGACCCCGCACCGGCTCGCGGAGTTTCCCGGCGTGCGCCGCCGGCAGGCGCCGCTCGTGGCGGAAGGCGGCGTCACGGCGATCGAGGATTACGCGCACCATCCGGCGGAGGTCCGCGCGCTGCTCGGCAGCCTGCGGCGGCGGGTGCCACCGGGCGGCCGGCTCGTGGTGGCGTTCCAGCCGCACCGGTTCACCCGGACCGCGCAGTTCAAGGTGGAGTTCGCGGCCGCGCTGGCGGCGGCGGATCGCGTGCACCTGCTCGACGTTTACCCGGCGGGGGAGGCACCGGTGGCCGGTGGCACGACCGCCGACATCTACGCGGAGTTGAAACGCGGGGCGCCGCACCTGCCCGTGGCGTATCTGCCCGGTGGTGACGCCGGCTTCGCGCAGGCGTTGCGGCGCGAGGTGGGCTCCGGTGACCTCGTGGCGTTCGTCGGCGCGGGGGACATCGACCGCCGGGCGCGGGACTGGCTCGCGGCGTGGACGGAGGGCCGCGAGGTGGAGCGGCGTTGGGATGACATTTTCGGCGCGCTGGCGGCGGGGGTGAGTCCCGCTTCGCGCGTGCGGCGGGAGGAGCCGCTGGCGAAGAAGACGACGCTGCAGGTGGGAGGCGCGGCGCGGCTCTATGCGGAGCCGGCCTCGGTGGCCGACCTGCAGTTCCTGCTGACCACGGCGCGGGCGCGGGGCGTGCCCGTGCACATGCTTGGCCGCGGTTCGAACCTGGTCGTGCCCGACGAGGGCGTGGACGGCCTGGTGATCGCGCTCGCGCACGAGGCGTGGGCGGGCTTCGAACCCGCGCCGGACGGCAGCGTGCGGGTGGGGGCGGGGCTCCGCCTGAAGAACCTCTGCGGCTTGGCGGCGGCCGCCGGCCTGGTGGGTTTCGAGTTTCTCGAAGGCATCCCGGGCAACGTCGGCGGGGCGCTGCGCATGAACGCGGGCGCGATGGGCGGCTGGATGTTCGACGTCGTGACGGAGGTCGAAGTCCTCACGCGCGACGGCGAGGTGCAACGGCTGCCCAGGGCCGCGATGCACGTCGACTACCGGCATTGCGCGGAGCTCGAGGACGCGATCGCCCTGGGCGCGCGGCTCCGGCCCGCGGCGCAGGCGGAGGCCGCGGCGATCAACGCCAGGATCGCCGGATACCGCAGCAAGCGCCGCGAGACGCAGCCGCGCGAGCCGAGCGCCGGGTGCATGTTCAAGAACCCGCCGGGCGACTCCGCCGGCCGCCTCATCGACCAGTGCGGCCTGAAAGGGGAGCGGGTCGGCGATGCGGAGGTGTCGCGCGTCCACGCCAATTTCATCGTGAATCACGGCCGGGCCACCGGCGCCGACGTGCTCGAGCTGGTGCGCCGGGTGCGCGCCCGGGTGCGTCAGGCGACCGGCGTCGAACTGCAGCCCGAGGCGCTGCTCTACGGCCGCCGCTGGGAGGATGTGCTGTGAGCGTCGTCCCGCCGCCCTTAACCATGAGTCCTGTCATCGCAGTCCTCGCCGGCGGCGTATCCGCCGAGCGCGACGTTTCCCTCGGCTCGGGCCGCGCCGCGGCCCTCGCGCTGGCGCGGTCGTTTCCGACCCGTCTTTTCGCCGTCGACGCCGCGGCGCTCCCCGCGGGCCTCGATCCCGCGCGGCACGTCGTCTTTTCCACGCTGCACGGGACGTTCGGCGAGGACGGCGGGATGCAGGCGCTGCTGGACGCGGCGGGCGTGCACTATGCGGGCTGCGATGCCGCGAGCAGCCTGCTCACCATGGACAAGTCGAAGACGAAGGCCGCGGTCGCGGCGCGCGGGGTGCCGACGGTGCCGGGCTGGACGTTCTCCGCCGCCGGGAAGCCGGACGCCGACGCGGTGCTCGCGCGGCTGGGCAGCCAGCTGGTCGTCAAACCCAACGCCGAAGGGAGCAGCGTCGGCCTCGCCCTCGTGGCGACCCGGGACGAACTGGTCGCGAAACTCGCCGCGATCACCGCGGGCGACTGGCTGATCGAGCGCCGGATCGTGGGGCGCGAGCTCTCGGTGGGCGTGCTGGGCGGAAAGGCGATGGGCATCGTCGAGATCCGGCCGAAGTCGGGCGTCTACGATTTCACCAGCAAGTACACGAAGGGCATGACCGAGTACTTCGCGCCGGCGCCGCTCGACGCGGCCTTGACTGCGACCGTGCAGCGCGCGGCCGAGGCGGCGTTCGCCGCGTGCGGCTGCCGCGACTATGCGCGCGTCGACTTCATGCTCTCCGCGCAAAATGAACACTATTTGCTGGAAATTAACACCCTCCCCGGCATGAAGGAAACCAGTCTGCTGCCGATGAGCGCGCGATGCGTCGGGCTGGATTTCACGGCACTGGTCAGGGAGATGGTTTCGCCGGCACTTGCGCGTTATCACGCGGCGGCGCCTGCCCGACATTCGTGAATCCGACCACTGCCCATCCCGCCACCGCCCGAAGCTGGAGAGAGATTCCCCAGCCGGTGAAGCCGCGCGCCATGTCGAGCGGCGGCCGCTGGCGCCTGCTGATGGCAGGGCTGCGGAGCGTGGCGCTCGTGCTGTTCCTGGCCGCGTGCGGGTGGGGCGTGTGGATGATCGTGCAGGCGCTGCACGATGACCCGCAGCGCATGCCGGCGGCGGCCAAGGCGGTGCCCCTGCGGGCGCCGGAGCTGACGACGGGGCGCGACGGCGTGCTGGATGACGCCTGGCTGGCGCGGACGCTGGAGCTGCCGCCGCGCGTGTCGCTGGTGGAGCTGGACCTCCAACAGCTTTCCGCGAAGGTGCTGGCCGACCGGCAGGTGCTCACGGTGTCGATGCGGAAGGTCTTTCCCGACCGGCTCGAGGTGCAGATCACGGAGCGGCTGCCGGTGGCGCGGGTGCGCGTCGAGCTGGGCGGCCGGCCCCGGGACCTGATGGTGGCGCGGGACGGCGT
>CALFZM010000260.1 GCA_937952235.1 uncultured Opitutia bacterium
TGCACCATCTACGCTGTCAATCCCAAAGCCTTCAGCGTCTGCTGCTGGCGCGCCGGCGTCGCCACGACCCCCGCGACCCCCGCCGACTACACGGCGGAGTTTCTCGATTACATCATCGCGGTGCGGGTGGTCGATTCGCTCGACGCCGCGATCGCCACGATCAATCGCGACGGCTCCAATCACAGCGACGCCATCGTGACCGCGAACGAGGCCGCCGCCCGCCGTTTCCTCGCCGAAGTCGACAGCGCCACGGTGTACTGGAACGCGAGCACGCGCTTCACCGACGGCTACGAGTTCGGCTTCGGGGCCGAGATCGGGATCAGCACGGAGCGCCTCCACGCGCGCGGTCCGATGGGGCTGCCCGAGCTCTGCAGCTACAAGTACCTGATCGAAGGCAGCGGCCAGGTGCGCGGCTGATTCGCCGTGAGCCTGCAGCCCTGGAAAAAGCTCTCGTCGCAGGACATCCTGCGCAACCGCTGGATCCGGCTCCGCGCCGACCGCTGCGAGGTCGCGCCGGGCCGGATCATCGACGCCTACTACGTGCTCGAGGAACCCGCCTGGGTGCACGTGGTGGCGTTCGCGCCGGACCACCGCGTGCTGCTCGTCCGCCAGTACCGCCACGCGATCGCGGCCTTCGCCTGGGAACTGCCCGGCGGAACCAACGATCCCGGCGAGGAACTTCTCGCCACCGCGCGGCGCGAGCTGGCCGAGGAGACCGGCGCGACCGGCGAGGACTGGCGGCACCTCGGCGGGTACGTGACGAATCCCGGCCGCCACGACAATTACGTGCACGGCTTTCTCGCCCGTCACGTGCGCGTGGTGGCAGCGCCGACGCCCGACGGCACCGAGGCGTTCGAAAGCGCGTTCTTCACCGTCGACGAGGTCTTCGGCCTGATCCGTTCCGGCGAGTTCTCCAGCGCGATGCACGTCGCGCTTTTCTACCGCGCACTCGAAGCCCTGGGCTGGCTCCGCGTCGCGCCTCACTCTGACGATCGCTGATGCCCGCTTCCGCGCCGGGCTGCGCTTCCGTGCAGCCGCGGCGCGCTTGGAAAGGTGGAGCGGCGTGTCCTCCAGCCGCTGCGGACGGATCCATCGAACCTCAGCCGCTTGGGGACAAGCGGCTCCACCGCCCCGAATCCTCCCGCGCCGCGATCGCGGCGAAGATTGCCTCGCCGGTCGCCGGCGATGCCAGCCGCACTTCGCCGCCGGGCGGGCCGAAGGCCGCCACCGCATCGCGCAGCGCCTCGCGCACGGAGATCGCCAGCATCAGCGGCGGTTCGCCCACGGCCTTGCTGCCGTGCACGGCCCGGGGATTGGCCGCATCGGGCAGCAGCGTCACGTTGAATTCCATCGGCGCATCGCTGATGGCCGGGATCTGGTAGGTGCTCGCACTGTGCGTGAGCAGCCGTCCTTTCGCGTCCCATTTCAGCTCCTCGCTCGTCAGCCAGCCCATGCCCTGCACGAAGCCGCCCTCGATCTGGCCGCGATCGATGCCGGGATTCAGCGAATCGCCGACGTCGTGCACGATATCCACCCGCACGACGCGGCTCATGCCGGTGTAGCCGTCGACCTCCACTTCGCTCACGGCCGCGCCCCCGGCGTAATAGGCGAAGGGCCGCCCGGTGCCGGTATCCCAGTCCCAGTGGATCCCCGGAGTGGCGTAATACCCCGTCGCCGAGAGACTGATCCGCTCCGAATAGCACCGCTGCACCAGCCGCGCGAACGGCACCCGTCGCTCCGGCCGCGCCCGCTCGAACACGTGCCCGTCCGCGAACTCCAGGACCGTGGCCGGCGCGCTCCCGGGCCCGGCCGCTGGCGCGCCCGCCGCGGCACCGGACTCCGCCGCTCCGGCCTCCGCGGCCAGCAGCCGCGCGGCCACCGGCGCCATACGTTCGCGCAGCGTCGCGCACGCGGCCCGCACGGCGGCGCCGTTCAGGTCGGCCCCGGCCGACGCGGCGGTGGCGGAGGTGTTGGGCACCTTGTCCGTGCTTGTGCTCATCATCCGGATACGCTCCGCCGGCAGCCCGAGCTCGCGCATCGCGATCCCGAGCACCTTGGTGTGCAACCCCTGCCCCATCTCGGTGCCGCCATGGCTGACCTGCACGGTGCCGTCGAGCAGCACGTGCACCAGCGCGCCGCCCTGGTTGTAGTGGGTCAGCGTGAAGGAAATGCCGAACTTCACCGGCGTGATCGCGAGGCCCCGCTTGATGCGCGGATGCGCCCGGTTCCAGGCGTCGATCGCCGCGCGCCGCGCGGGGAAATCCGCCTGCGCCAGCGCCGCCCTCCACAGTTCGGCGATGCGGTGGTCGCCCAGGTCGGCGCCGTAGTGCGTGCGGTTGGTCTCGCCGCTGCCGTGGTAGAAGTTCCGCGCGCGCACGACTTCGGGCGGCAGGCCAAGCGTACGGGCGACGCGATCCATGATCTCCTCGATCACGAGCATGCCCTGCGGTCCGCCGAAGCCGCGGAAGGCGGTGTTGGAGGCGACATTCGTCTTCGCCGCGCGGCCCGTCACCCGCAGCGCCGGCAGGTAGTAGGCGTTGTCGACGTGAAACATCGCCCGCTCGAGAATTGGCTGCGAGAGGTCCAGCGACCAGCCGCCGTCGGACACCAGGTCGATCATGGCCGCCGCGATCCGGCCGTCGTCGCCGAACCCAACCTCGAAACGCGCGTGAAACGGATGCCGCTTGCCGGTGAGCGTCAGGTCGACGTCGCGATCCCACTGCAGCCGCACCGGCCGGCCGGTCCTCCACGCGGCGAGCGCCACCAGCGCCGCCGGTCCGTTGCCCTGCGTCTCCTTCCCGCCGAAGCCGCCGCCCATGCGGGGTGATTCAACGACGACCCGGTGGCGCGGAAGTGCGAGCACCTCGGCCACGATGGCCTGGATCTCCGAAGGATGTTGCGTGGACGAGGCCACGAACACGTCGCCGGCATCGCCGACCTCCGCCCACGCGGCCTGGGTCTCGAGGTAGAAATGCTCCTGCCCGCCCAGGGCAAACTCGCCCTGCAGCCGGCGCGCCGCCTGTGCCAGGGCCGCCGCCGGATCGCCCCGCTGCATCACCCGGGCAGGGTTGTGGAAGCTGTCCTGCGCCACGGCATCCGCGACCGTGAGCACCGGTGGGAGCGGCTCGTACTCAACCTCGACCCGGGCCGCCGCCGCCCGGCAGGCGGCGATCGTCTCGCCCACCACGAGCGCGACGAGATGGCCGTGATACCGCACCTCGTCGGCGGCAAACAGCGGTTCGTCGTGGCGCGACGGACCCACGTTGTTCCCGCCCGGAATGTCCGCCGCAGTCAGCACCGCCACCACGCCCGGCTGCAGCCGCGCGGCGGCGACATCGCAACGGCGGACGCGCGCCCGCGCATGCGGTGCCAGCACCGGCCAGACCTCCAGCATCGGCCGCCGC
>CALFZM010000261.1 GCA_937952235.1 uncultured Opitutia bacterium
TGCGAACCAGTCCGTCGCACGTCAGCCGCCTGGGGACAGGCGGCTCCACCTCGACGGCATGCGCCCGGCTTGGAGGCCAGGCCGGTGGCATCACCGGGCAACCATGATGGCGCGGACCCGCAGCGGTCTCGGCTTCACATCGGCCTTGAGGCGGGCGCGCGGGAACCCACGCTGCGGGCATGCACGCTCCCCGCCGCCTCGCCCCCTGGCCGCGTTTCATCCCGTTCCTGCTGCTCGCGCTGGTCGCGGCCGGCGCCGACCGGCCCAATGTGCTCTTCGTCGCGGTCGACGACCTGCGACCCGAGTTCGGCGCGTACGGCGCCGCCCACGTGCGCAGCCCGAACCTCGACCGGCTCGCGCGGGCGGGAGTGACGTTCAACCGCGCCTACTGCCAGCAGGCGGTGTGTTCGCCGTCGCGCTCGAGCGTGATGACCGGCACGCGCCCCGATACGACCAAGGTTTGGGACCTGGAGACGCATTTCCGCACCGCGCTGCCCGATGTCGTGACGCTGGGGCAGCACTTCAGGAACCACGGCTATTTCGTCCAGGGCATGGGCAAGATCTACCACGGCGGATTCGACGACGCGCCCACCTGGTCGACGCCCTGGCAGACGCCGCGCGCGCAGCCCTACGGCAGGCCGGAAAACGTGGCGCTGAACCAGCGCCAGTTCGCGCCCGACCCGGGCGGCGCGCCGGGGAAGAAGAAGGGCGGAAAGAAACAGGCGACGCGCCCCGGCTCACGCGGACCGGCTTTCGAGGGCGCCGACGTGCCCGACGATACGTTCGTGGACGGCAAGGTCGCCGACCTCGCGGTGTCGACCCTGCGCGAGCTGAGCCGGAAATCGCAGCCGTTCTTCCTCGCGGTGGGATTCGCGAAGCCCCACCTGCCGTTCGTGGCGCCGAAGAAATACTGGGATCTCTACGATCCCGCGCAAATCCAGCTCGCACCGAACCCGTTTCGCCCGAAAGACGCGCCGGCGTACGCGATCCAGCCCGGTGGCGAGATGCGGTCGTATCACGGCATCCCGGCCGGCTCGATCCCCGACGACCTCGCGCGCCAGTTGCGGCACGGATATTACGCCGCGATCAGTTACATGGACGCCCAGCTCGGCAAGGTGCTCGACGAACTCGACCGTCTCGGCCTGCGCGAGAAGACGATCGTCGTACTCTGGGGCGACCATGGCTGGAAGCTCGGCGAGCACGATGCGTGGTGCAAACACAGCAACGCCGAGAACGACACCAACGCCCCGCTGCTGCTCTCCGCGCCCGGGATGCAGCGGGGCGTCCGCACCAACGCGCTCGTGGAGTTCGTCGACATCTACCCGACGCTCGCCGACCTCGCGGGACTGCCGCTGCCGTCGCACCTCGAAGGGCGCAGCTTCAAGCCCGTGCTGGCGCAGCCGGATCGGCCGTGGAAAGCGGCGGCGTTCAGCCAGTATCCGCGCAATGTGGACGGCATGCAGCTCATGGGCTACTCGATGCGCACGGAGCGCTATCGGTTCACCGCGTGGCAGCACCGGCGCGATCCCGCCAAGGTGGAGGCGATCGAGCTCTACGACCACCAGACCGACCCGCAGGAGAACACCAACCTCGCTGCACTGCCGGAGCACCGCGCGCTTGTCGCCGAACTCCAGGCGCGGCTTCGCGCCGGGTGGCGCGCGGTGCCGTAGAATCCGCCGCGGCACCCGCGCTGCGCCCGTATCCGGAGCGGGTGTTCCGCCCGCGGCCGGTTTGGCCGCGCGCGCGCTCGCCCGCCGTGCGGCTCGCGGAGCCGGTTTCACGGCGCTGATTCCTGCGCCAGCCGGCCCCCGCGGTGAGCAGGCCCACCGCGGCGCCGCCTTCAAGTTCCCAGCGCGCGATGGCCGCGAGGTTTTCCGCGGGCCGGTTGAGGCCGATATAACCCAGGATGGTGGAGCTGGTGACGTAGGCGGGATACAGCAGCGGGCCCAGGAATCCGCCGGTTGCCGCCACGAACGCGTCGCGCGCCGACACCTGCGTGGCCAGCAGCGCCCACGCGGCCGCCACCACCGCGGCGGCCGTGCCGGCGACGGCGGCCGCGCCGGATCGGCTTGGTCGCTGGATCGCAGCCGCCGCCAGGACCAGGGCGCCGGCGAAGACGATCTCGACCTTGGTCAGGCAGACCAGGCCGAATACCAGCCCGTCCACGGCATGGGCCCGCTACGGGCGGGGGCGACTTGTCTGCCGGAAGACCAGGATGAGCAGCAACGCGATGCCGTGGGTGGCTTCGTGGGCATAGGGCGCGGCGAAGGTATAGTTGTTCACCCCCGTGTAATGGCCGAAGCCGAACACTGCGATCCCCACGAACGTCGCCACCGCCGCCGGGATGAAGCCGAAGGCGCGCCGCAGGAGGGTGTGGAGCAGCACGACGATGGCCGCATACACCGCGAGATTGGCGATCACCAGCGTGCGAATCGAAGCGCCGAACACCTGGAACAGCGCCGCGTTGAGATAGCTCGAAAGCGGCCCGTACGGGTGCACGAAATCGCGGCCGAGATGTTCCCCCACGGTGATGCGCCACGGGATGTAGAGCTGGACGCCGAAGTCGATCTGCGGATCGATCCAGCGCATCCAGGAGCGCATGACGATCCACAGGGTGAACAGGGTCAGCAGCGCCCAGTAGGCCGGGCGCACGAGCGCGATCCACCGGCGGTGCGAGGCGGACGCGGAAGCTGGGAGCCCCTGGCGGCAAGGCGTGGCATGTGGCGAAGACGGGAGTCGCGCGCTCGACGCTCTTCCGAGGGGGAAAGTTTCACCCCGGCGTCGCCTGTGCGCGGATGGCGGCTCTCCGCCTCGTCGCGCCGGTCGAGCGGGCATCACCACTCTGCCGCCGCCACCGCCGCCTGCAGCCGATCCCACGCCGCGCGATCCGCGGGTGCGGCGGCTGGCTCCAGGCGTGACGCCGTGAGGACCTGGCTGGCAGCCGGATGACCCGCCGCCGCGGCCTGACGGAGAAACTCGAGACCTTTCCGTGAGTAGGCGACGTCGTACTCCGTGCCTTTCGACCGCCGGGCATAGTCGATCAGGCACATCGCCGAGTAGAACTGAGCCGCGGCATCGCCGGCGAGTGCCGCCGGCTCAAAGCGCAGCCGCGCGGCATCGGGCGACCGGAAGCCGAACGGCGGCGAGAATTCGTTCGGCTTGTTCAGCAGCAACAGCCCGATCTGCGCCTGCACCTCCGCCGGTTCGCGCCCGGCGATGCGGTCCAGGTCATTGATCGCTCCCTGGAAAATCTCCAGGTCGGCGGTGAGTGCGTCGTTGGGAGAGCGGTCGTTTTCCTGCGCCGCCTTGGCGAACTGCGCCTGCTGGTCCGCCGGCCTGGGCTCGGTCCAGATCAGTTCAGCCAGATGGGAGAGGGCGCGCGGATGCTCGCGCTCCGCCGCCTGCTTGAACCAGACCCGGGCCTCCGCCCGATTGGGTGGCCGCCCCGTGCCTCGCAGGTGGATCAGCCCCACCAGATCCATCGCCTCGACGTCGCCCGCGCGGGCCGCGTACAGCAGTTTTGAATACCCGCGTTCCGTATTCCGGGTGACGACCCTGCCTTCGACGAGATAATGTCCGAACATTCGGAACGCGATCGGCAACTCGTGCCGGGTCGCCTCTTCAAGGATGGCGAGGCCCCGCTCGGGCTCGCGGGAGACTCCCTCGCCCTCGATCAGCATCCGGGCCACTTCGCAGCGGGCGCGGGCGAGCCCGCCGTCCGCCGCGCGGTTCATCCATTCGAAGGCTTCCAGGTTATTGCGCCCGCCCAGATGACCGCTGCGCAGGATCTCCGCGAGGCGCACCATGCCCAGCAGCAGGCCGCCATCGGCCGCCTTGCGATAATCCGCCGCGATCCTGCCCCAGTCGGGCGTCGAATCACCTTCCGCCAGCAGGGCGCGGGCGGCGAAACTCGTTGGGTCGCCCAGGGCGATGCCCTTCTCCGCATAATCACGACCGACGCTGCGGGTCGTCAGGTCCGAACTCCGCGCCGCCTTCAACGCCACGATGCCGTACGCGCGCGCAAAGCCGGCCTTGCCGGCGCCGTCCAGCATCGTCCGGGATTCGTAAGTGAGTTCGTGCCGCTTCGGAAACCCGTGCTGATCCAGAGCCTCGATCAGTTCCTCCCACGCGCGCCGGCAGCCGCCCTGGCCGGCGCGGAAGAGATTTTCGCGCGCCGGGCCGTGTTCCCG
>CALFZM010000262.1 GCA_937952235.1 uncultured Opitutia bacterium
TCCAGCCAGGGCCTGGGCCTCGCGATGGCACGGGGGCTCGGCCAGGCCGGCGCGACGCTGGTGCTCAACGGCCGCGACGAGGCGAAGCTGGCGCGGGCGGCGGACACGCTGCGGGCGGAGGGGCTGCGCGTGGCGACCTCGGCATTCGACGTGACCGATCCGGCGTCGGTGACGGCGGCCGTGGCGCGGATCGAGGCGGAAGTCGCGCCCGTCGACATCCTGGTCAACAACGCCGGCATCCAGCGACGGGTGCCCCTGGTGGAGATGTCGCTGGCGCAGTGGCGCGAGGTGCTGGATACGAATCTCACCAGCGCGTTTCTCGTCGCGCAGGCGGTCGCGCCGCGGATGATCGCGCGGCGCGCGGGGAAGATCATCAACATCTGTTCGGTCATGTGCGAGGTGGCGCGGCCGACGATCGCCAATTACGCGGCGGCCAAGGGCGGATTGAAGATGCTCACGCGGGCGATGGCGGTGGAGTGGGCGAGGCACGGCGTGCAGGCCAACGGCATCGCGCCCGGTTATTTCGTGACCGAGCTCACGAAACCGCTCGTGGAAAACGAGGAGTTCAACCGCTGGATCTGCGGGCGTACGCCGGCCGGGCGGTGGGGCCGGCCCGAGGAGTTGACCGGCGCGGCGGTCTACCTGGCGTCGCGCGCGAGCGACTTCGTCAATGGCCAGATCCTCACGGTCGACGGCGGCTTGCTCGCGGCGCTGTGACCGGCGCCGGGTGTGCGGCCGAAATTGCGCGGCGATTGCGAGCAACTTCACGTTGCGTTCGGGCCAATGCGATTCGAACGTGAGCGCGTCATGAGCGACGACGCATGCAAGACTCCTTCACCGGCTTCCCGACCTGCCTCTGCGGTGCGCGGCTCCCCAGCGAAGCAGAATGGGTCGCTCTTCTGGGTTGTCACCGGGAGAGACTTCGGGCGTTCGATCACCTGGTCGAAGTCGCAGGAGAATGCGGTATCCAGGCAGATCAAGACCGCCACTTCTTCGTCCTCCCGGAAGACGAAGTAAGCCTGCTGGAGGCGGCGGGGGAGCCGTGGAGCGGGCTGGGCCGGGCGCTGCGGAATTTTCGCCGGCTGCTGCCGCTGGTTTCGCTCACCCTCTTCGGCTTTGAGCCGGCGGGAGAGGATGTCTTCGAGAACAACCCGCCCCGGCTGGTGCGCGTGGGTGGCGGCGTGGAGGCGCTGGCGTTCGAGGCTCCGGACGCCTCCATCTACAAGTTCTTCTTCTTCCGGGAAGGCGGCTACATCGGCTCCCGTTTCTCGTATGCGCGGGGCGAGGACGGGCTGATCCAGGCGACGGCTTATCCGGGGACCTACCGGCAACTGCTGGAAAAACTGCTGCTGGTGAGCAGGATTGGAGTGCCGACGGAAGTGGTGGGCATCAGCCCCGAGGGGGTGATGATCGTGAAGCAGGCGCTGGGCGAACCGCTGCCACAGGGCATGGACACCTCGACGGTGCTGCCGCCGGGACTGATCGCGATTCCCTCCCGATTCCTGCGCGCCGATCGCGATCATCCGCGGCTCTACTTCCTGGACGGGGAGCCGTGGCTGGTGGCCGACCTCCACGCGCGCAACCTGGTGCGGTGTGCGGACGGGACGCTGCGCGTCATCGACCTGGTGGCGGGAGCCTGGCCGAGTGAGCTCACGCGCGGCGATGGCATCATGGCAGACTGGATGGCCCGGGTGCGCCTCGATCCGGCCGCGGGCGCGCTGCCGGCGTCGCCGGACGACGAATTGTAGCGCAAAAACGCCACCGGGCCCGGAGGCGCGGTGGCGGGAAAAGGGGGCGGTCCGCAGCGGGGCGCGCGGTCAGCTCTTCTTCTGCTTGGCGAGGAAGGCGAGAACCATCTCGGCCTGCTTCTCGGTCTGACCCTTGTCGTGATAGACGACCTTGCCCGAGCGATCGATGAGGTACGCTTCACGGCTGGCCATCATCGCGCCGCTCTGCCCAAACGCCTTGATCACGACCTTGTCGGTGTCGGCGAGCAGCGGGTAGTCGAAATGGTTCTTCTCCTTGAATTCCTTCTGCTTTTCGACCGGGTCGGAGCTCACGCCGACGACGGCGACGCCATGTTTCTTGAGCTCGGCGCTGGCATCGCGGAGCGAGCAGCCCTGCTTCGTGCAGCCGCCGGTGAGGGCGCGGGGATAGAACCACACGAGCGTGTAGTTGTTCTGCTTGTAGACGTCGCCGAGGTTGAGCGTGGTGCCGGCATCGGTCTTGGCGGACACGGCCGGAGCGGCGGCGCCGATCTTGAGCGGTTCCGCGCGGGCGAAACCGAAGAGGAGGGCGAAAAGCGACATGAGCGCGAGGGTGCGGGGGAATTTCATGGCCGCGCGACCGTAGCCCCGCGCCGGTGGTTCGCAAGCGGGATGCGGGGAATCTCCGCCGGCCGCACTTTTCCGGAACCGGCGGGCGGGCCCCGGCTCTCAACCCAGCCGATGCGTGCCGACTCGACCTAACTCCGCCCCCGGGGGCGCGTCCTCCTGCCGGTCGGCGCGGCCATCGAACCGTCGCTTGCCTTGCGCGAGCGCGGAGCCCAACCTCGACCTTCTTGCCAACGTTCTTCCCTGCCTTTCCGATCGCTCGGCTTCCCATTTCCATGTCCCTCGTTTCGTTTTCCCGGTTGTTCGCGCGCGCTTTTCCCGCCTGGTGTGCCGCCCTCGTGATTTCCGCGGCTGCCGTCGCCCAGACCCCCAGCGCCGCCGACGGGTTCGATCCCGAGGTCGATGGCACGGTGATGGCCGTGGCCACCCAGGGCGATGGCAAGTTGCTGATCGCCGGCCAGTTCTCGGCGGTGCGCGGCGTTCCCCGCGGCAACGTGGCCCGGCTCAATGCCGACGGTTCGCTCGATGCGACTTTTCATCCCAATGCCAACGCGATCGTGCGAACGATCCTCGTGCAGCCCGACGGCCGGATCCTGCTCGGCGGCGATTTCACCACGTTGCAGCCGGGCGGCACGGGCGCGGTGATCGAACGGAGCCGGCTCGCACGGCTCGCGGCCGATGGCTCGGTCGAGACCGGTTTCGCCCCGCGCTTTGGCGGTGACCTGCGGCCGGAGATCCACGCGCTCGCCCTGCAGCCCGACGGCGCGATCGTCGTGGGCGGAAGTTTCTCGACCGTCCAGCCGGGCAACGCGACGGTCATCTTCACGCGCAACAATCTCGTGCGCCTCACGGCGGCCGGCGGCGTCGACGCCGCGTACGACCCCAATCCCAACAGCATGGTGCTCGCGCTGGTGCCGCACGTGGACAACAAGATCGTCGTCGGCGGCGGGTTCACCTCGTTCAGCCCGGCCGGCGGCGAGACGACGCTGCGCAACCGGATCGCCCGGCTCAATCCCAACGGGACCGTGGATTCCGAGTTCAATCCCGACGCCAACAACGGGGTCACGGCGCTGGCGGTCCAACGCGACGGCAAGGTCGTGCTCGGCGGTCATTTCACCACGCTGCAGCCGGTCGGCGACGCCACTCCGGCCAACCGCGTGCGGCTGGCGCGGCTGAACCCCAACGGCACCCTCGACTCCGAATTCTATCCGCGCGTCGAAGGGACGGTCTCCGCGGTGGCCATCCAGACCGACGGCGGCATTCTCGTGGGCGGCACGTTCAACGCGGTCTGGGGCCGCGGCAACACGTCGTCCACGCGCAATTTCGTCGCCCGGTTCACCCCGGATGGCTCGGTGGACAACGACTTCGCGCCCGTCGTCAACGCCGAGGTGCGCGCGCTGGCGCCGCAGGCCGACGGCAAGATCGTCATCGGCGGGCTCTTCACCCGCGCGCAGCCCGCGGGTGCGGCGACGCCGCTCGTCCGGCTGCGCCTCGCCCGGCTCAACGCCGACGGCTCGTTCGACACCGGGTTCGAGCTCGGCGCCGGCGGGCGTATCCTCACGTCCGTGACGCAGGCCGACGGCCGCATCGTCGTCGCGGGCACGTTCACCAGCATCGGCGGCGCGGTGCACAACTACGTCGCGCGGCTCAATGCCGACGGCAGCGTGGACAACACCTACCGCCCCGATTTCAATGGCCGCGTCTACACCCTCGCCCTGCAGCCCGACGGCAAGGTGCTCGCCGGCGGCGCCTTCACCACGATCGGCGGCGAGCGGCGCGAGCGGCTCGCACGGCTGAATACGAACGGCACGATCGACTCCGAATTCTACCCGCACTTCGACGGCCAGGTGGGCGTGATCGCGCTCCAGTCGGACGGCCGGATTCTCGTGGGCGGCACGTTCAATTCCGTCATCCCCGCGGGCGCCACGACCGCGACGGGCCGTTCCAACCTCGCCCGGCTCAATGCCAACGGCACCCTCGACACCGCGTTCGATCCCTCGCCGAATTCCTCCGTCACCGCCCTCGCGGCGCAGGGCGATGGCAAGGTGCTCGTCGGCGGCCTGTTCAGCGCCTTCACGCCCGGCTTCGCGTCCAACACCTCGGCCACCTCCCTCGGCCGCAATTTCTTCGCCCGGCTCAACTCCGACGGGACGGTGGACACCGGGTTTTCGCCCAATCCCAACGCCCAGGTCAGCACCGTTGCGGTCCAGGGCGACGGCAAGATCGTGATTGGCGGCGCCTTCACCGGGTTGAGCCCCGCGGGCGCGCTCGAGCAGACCATCCGCAACCGCATCGCCCGGCTCAATGCCGACGGCTCGATCGACACTGCGTACGATCCCAACGCCAACGACAACGTGCTCACGAGCGCGCTGCAGTCCGACGGGAAGCTGCTGATCGGCGGCGCGTTCACGACGCTCCAGCCGGGCAGCGAGACGACCTTCACGCTGCGCAAGTACGCCGCGCGGCTCAATGTCGACGGCACCGTCGACGCCTCCTACAACCTCGATTTGAGCGAGCTGGCGGGCAACCGCGTCGATTCGATTCGCGTGCAGTCGGACGGGCGCGTCCTGATCGGCGGCAGCTTCACCTCGCTGCATCCCGCCGGGGGACCGGCGCGGGTGGCCCGGCGCAATTTCGCCCGACTCGCCGCCACGGGCGCGGTCGACACGACGTTCGATGCCGATGCCGGCGGCGCCACGGGCGCGATCGTGAATGGTCTCGCCGTGCAGCCGGACGGGAAAGTGATCGCGGTCGGCAACTTCGCCGACCTCGGCGGCGCCAAGTCGGCCAACATCGCGCGCTTCCTGCCGGAAGGCACCAGCGACGCCACGTTCAGCAGCACGCTGGCGGCCGATGGCACGGTCAACGCCGTGGTCGTGCGTTCGAACGGCGCGCCCACGCCCACGCAGCTCGCCGGTTTCGCCTGGCTCAATGGCAACGGCACGCCGCGGCCGGCGTTCAATCCTTCGGCGCGGCTGAGCGGTGAAGTGTACGCCATCGCCGTGCAGCCCGACGGCAACCTCCTCCTCGGCGGCGCCTTTGCCGACCTCGGCAACACCGTCGGCGCCAACCTCGTCCGCGTCCGCCCCGACGGCTCGATCGACACCAGCTTCAGTCCCGGCCCCAACGGAGCCGTCACCGCCATCGCGCTGCAGGCCGACGGCAAGATCGTGATTGGCGGCTCGTTTTCGCTGATCCAGGGCGTCACCCGCAACTTCATCGCCCGGCTCAATGCCGACGGCACGGTCGACACGGGGTTCGACCCCAACGTCAACGCCCGCGTGAACGCCATCGCCATCCAGTCCGACGGCCTCGTGGTCATCGGCGGCGCGTTCACCACCATCAACCCGAACAGCGCCGAGACGACGCCGATCACCCGCAACTACCTCGCGCGGCTGAATGCCAACGGCACGGTCGACACCTCGTACTTCCCGACGCCGAACCTCGCGGTCAACGCGCTCGTGCTGCAGGCCGACGGCAAGGTCGTCGCCGGCGGGATCTTCACCGGCGTGCAGCCCAACGGCGGCGTGGATTCCTTCGCGCGCAACGGCATCGCCCGTTTCAACACCGACGGCACGCTCGACCAGAATTTCGATCCGAGTGCGAACGGCGGCGTGAACGCGATCGTGCCGCTCGCCAACGGCCAGTTCGTCATCGGTGGCGGCTTCACCACGCTTTCGCCCTCCGTCACGGGAAGCCTGCCGGTCACGCGCAACTTCCTCGCGCGCATCAACAGCGACGGCCGCGTCGACACCGCGTTCGACCCCAACCCCAACGGCACCGTCACGACGCTCGCCCTGCAGTCCGACGGCGCGGTCCTCGTCGGCGGCGGTTTCACCACGTTCAAGCCGGCCGGCGGCACGATCGAGGTGGCGCGGCGGAATTTCGCCCGGATCAACGGGGACGGGGCGCTCGACCTCAATTTCAACCCGGATGTCAACGGCAGCGTGCTCGTGGCGTCCGCCCGCCCCGACGGCAGCATCCTCGTCGGCGGCAGCTTCACGGCACTCCAGCTCAACGGCTCGATCCTGATCGGCGGCAGTTTCGCCACCGTCGGCGGCGTGCCGGCGGCCAATCTCGCGAGCCTCAACGACGGCGGCTCGGTGAACACCTCCTTCCAGCCCCGGCCCAATGGCGCGGTGCACGCGCTGCTCGCCCTGCCCGACGGCGGCTTTGTCGCCGGCGGCGCGTTCACCACCATCGCCGGTTCCCCCCGCGCCCGGCTCGCGCGGTTTACGGCGGCCTCGGCGATCGACGCGGCCTTTTCGCCCGCCCTCGATTTCACCGTGCTCGTCCTCGCCCTGCAGGCGGACGGGCGCATCCTCGCCGGCGGCCGCACCGAGGCGGGTGCGAGCCCCCGTGGCCGGCTCGTCCGGCTCAACGCCAACGGCACGGTTGACGCTTCCTTCACCTGGAGCGGCGCGGGGACCGCGGACGATGTCCATGCCCTCGCGGTGCAGGCCGACGGGCGCATCCTCGTGGCGGCGACGCAGGCCGGCGGCGGTCGGGATGCGCTCGAGCGCCTCACCACCAGTGGCGGCGCCGACGCGACGTTCCCGCGTGAGGTCGTGACCGGTTCGATCCGCACCCTGACGGTGCAGGCCGACGGCCGGATCATCGCCGGCGGGTCGTTCAACGCCGCCAACTCCGGTCTGTTGAACCTCGTGCGCTATCTCCCCGATGGCACGCTCGACCGCGGCTTCAATCCCGCGCCCAACGGCACCGTGACCGCGGCCGCGTTGCAGTCGGACGGCCGGCTCATCGCCGGCGGCAGCTTCAGCCGGATCGGCGGGCAGACGCGCGTCGGCATCGCCCGGCTCGCCGCCACCAGTCCGGCCACCCAGGTGCTCGGCGTTTCCGCCAACGGCTCCACGGTGTTTTGGAACCGCACGGGCACGACGAGCGAGGTCTCGGCGGTCATTTTCGAGATTTCTTCCGACCGGAAGAACTGGACCTCCCTCGGCGCCGGCGTGCGCGTGGCAGGCGGCGGCTCCGACTGGCAGCGCACCGGCGTGTCGCTCCCGTCCCGCGAAGTCTTCTACCTCCGCGCCCGCGGCCTCGCACCGACGAGCGGTGGCACTTCCTCCGGCATCCTGGAGGCGGTGCGCGAGTTCACGTTCGCCAATCCGGTGGCCGGTGCCGCCGGCCCGGTGGCGATGACGCCCGCGCAGGCCGCGTTCCCGGCGCTTGTCCTGGATCCGGTCACCGGCATCGCCCCGCGCTCGCGCATCACGATGATCGCGGGCGAGGGTGCCGTGGAAATCGTCGCGACCACCGCCGCCGACGCGGCCGGAGCCAGCGCGCCGCGGCTCACCAACCTTTCGACGCGTGGACGGGTGACGGCGGACAACCCGCTCATCCTTGGCTTCGCGATCTCCGGCACCGAAGACCGGCGCGTACTGATCCGCGCGGCAGGCCCGGCGCTCACGGGTTTCGGCGTGGCCGGCGCGCTGCCCGCCACTCGCCTGCAGGTCTACGACTCCGCCGGCAGGGTGATCGCGCAGAATGCCGGCTGGGGCGGCGCGCCGGCGCTGGCGCAGGCCGCAGCGGCCACGGGCGCGTTTCCGCTCACGGCGGGAAGTGCCGACAGCGCGGTCCTCGTGACGCTCGCACCGGGCAATTACACCGCCGAGGTCATCGATCCCCGTGCCACCGGCGGCGTGGCGCTGGCGGAAATCTATGACGCCGACACCGGCCCGGGCGCGCGACTGGTCAACGTTTCCAGCCGCGGTGCCGCGGGCACGGGCAACGACGCCCTGATCAGCGGCTTCGTCATCGCCGGCGGCGATCGCGCGGAACGCGTGCTGCTCCGCGGCGTGGGTCCGGGCCTGGCGGCGTTCGGTGCGACCGGCGTCGTCGCCGATCCCCTCATCGCCCTGTACGACGGCCAGGGTCGCGCCCTCGGGGCCAACGACAACTGGGTCTCGAGCATCGAGGACGTTTCCCTGGCGGCCCTCAACTCCGGCGCGTTCGCCTTGCAGCCGGGCAGCAAGGACGCCGCCGTCCTCGCCACGTTGTCGAGCGGCGCCTACACGCTCCAGGTTTCCGCGGGATCGACGGGCACCGCGCTCGTCGAGATCTACGAAGTCCGGTGAGCCGCGGGCCGGCGCGCCCGGTCGTGCCCCTGCCATGATCGTCGCCCGCCAGCTCTCGAAAACCTTTCGCGACCGCAAACGCGGCGCGATCGAGGCGGTGGCTGGCGTGTCGTTCTGCGTCCAGCCGGGGCAGATCTACGGCCTGCTCGGCGCCAATGGCGCGGGCAAGACCACGACCCTGCGCCTCCTGGCCACGCTGCTGCAGCCGACGGGCGGCACCGCCGAGGTGGCAGGCTTCGACGTCACGCGGGAGCCGGCCGAGGTGCGCGCGCGGGTGGGTTTTCTCGCCGCCAGCACGGCCCTGTACGGGCGGCTGACCGCGCGGGAAACGCTCGCCTACTTCGGGCGGTTGAACGGCATGAGCGACGCGGACATCGCGGCGCGGACCCAGGCGCTCGCCCACGACCTCGACATGCATGCCTTCCTCGACCGGCGGTGCGACAAGTTCTCCACCGGCATGAAGCAGAAGACGTCGATCGCGCGCACGCTGATCCACGATCCGCCGGTGATGATCTTCGACGAGCCGACGCTCGGGCTCGACGTGATGGCGGCGCGGACGATCGTGCAGTTCGTGCGCGAGTGTCGTGCCCGCGGCAAGACGGTGATCTACTCGACCCACATCATGAGCGAAGTGGAGAAGCTCTGCGACGTGATCGGCATCATCCACGGCGGCCGCCTGCTCGCGGAAGGCACCCTCGAGGCGTTGCGCGCCAGCTACCGGGAGCACGACCTGGAGGAGATCTTCGTCCAGGCCGTGGGTCTGCCGCCGGCCGGGGTGGCGGGGAATCCCTGAAGCGATGAACGGGCGGCGCATCCTCACGATCTACGCCAAGGAGCTGCGCGACATGCTGCGCGACCGGCGGACGCTGGTTTCGATGATCGTGATTCCGACGCTCCTGATGCCGCTGATCGTGGGCGTGGTGGTCTTCATCTCGGTGAAAGTCATCCGCCAGGCCCGCGCCGAGGCGCCCGTGGTGATGGTGATCGGCGGCGACGACTCCCCCGGGCTGCGGGCGGCGCTGGGCGCCCACGGCCGGCTGCGCGTCATGCCCGCGGCGGAAGACTGGCGGACGCGCGTGGCCGCCAAGACCGTGCGGGCGGCGGTGGAGATTCCGTCCGGGTTCGACGGGGCCCTGGCGCGCGGCGAACCGGCAACCGTCAAGATCCACCACTACGAAGGTGAGTTGCGCTCCGGATTCGCCGTCGCGGAGTTGCAGCGTTTCCTTGGCGACTACCGCGAGCGCGTGGTCTCGGCCCGGCTCGCCGAGCGAGGGCTCCCGGCGACCTTCGTCAAGCCGTTCTCCGTCCAGACGGCCAACGTCGCCCCGCCGGAGAAAGTCGGGGGCAACGTCGTCGGCGGCATCATCCCGTACATGTTCCTTCTCCTGTGTTTCACCGGCGCGATGTATCCGGCGATGGACCTCACCGCCGGCGAGAAGGAACGTGGCACGATGGAGACGATCCTGTGCAGCCCGGTCTCGCGGCTGGACCTGGTGCTCGGGAAATTCCTGATGGTGCTGACGGCTTCGCTGGGGACGGTCGTCTGTTCCCTCCTTTCGATGGTGGGCACCGTGACCCTGGGAGGACCCCTGGTGCTCTCGATGGCGGGCGCGGCCCGCGCGGGAGCCTCCGCGGCCGCGCTGCCAACGCTCGATCCGCTCGGCCTGGCCGCGGTGCTGGTGCTGGTGCTGCCGATGGCCGTTTTCTTCTCGGCGCTCCTCCTCTCGATCGCGCTGTTCGCGAAGAGCTTCAAGGAGGCGCAGAGCTATCTCTCGCCGCTCGTGATCGTGATCATCCTGCCGGCCGTGGCCGGCGTGCTGCCTGGCGTGGAGCTGAATGCGAAGCTCGCGCTCGTGCCGATCCTCAACGTGTCGCTCGCGAGCAAGGAGCTCGTCTCCGGCGTGTGGCACTGGCCGCACCTCGCGCTGATCTTCGGCTCCACGAGCCTCTACGCGGCCGGCGCACTGGCGCTGGCGGTGCGGATGTTCAACCGCGAGGACGTCCTCTTCCGGACGTGAGGGGAACGTTTCCTTGGGCTGCGGAGCAATCCGATACCCGGTGCACCGAAATGCGGGCGCTCGCGCTGGAACAGCCAGGCTCCGGGCCGCTGCTTTGATCGATAGACGGGATCCTCAGGGGGCCAGACCACCGTTACGGCTTCACCGCCTCGAAATACTCATGCAGCACCGTCGCCAGGTTCTCGCCGTAGTTGATCCAGTGCCGGCCCATTGGCGCGGGCTTGTCGGGCAGGCCGGCAATGACGTTGGCGTTGAACTCGTGCACGACCGCATCGATCCCGTAGCGCTCGAGCCAGCCGTCGCCCAGGGTGCCGGAGTTGCGGAAGGTGCCGCTCGTCGGCCCCTCCGTGAACCAGGTGTGCTGGCGCAGCAGTTTCTCGAACAGCGCCATGCGCTCGAGGTGGCGTGGGAGGTCGGGGACCGGCGGCCGGCTGAGGTGCAGCCGCCCGCCCCCGTCATTGTGCAGCTCCATCGCGAAGTGCGGTTTCCGGCCGGCCGCGATCATGCCTTCGAGCCATTGCTCCAACGCCGCGTTCTCGGGGACTAATTGCGCGTCGGCGGATTTGTCCCAGTTGCGATTGAGATCCTTGCCCTGGAAGTTGAAACGCGTCCGGCCGTGCGCGACGCCGTCCTTGTTGGCCAGCGGCAGGATGTAATAGCAGGTGCGCTCGAGCAGCTGCCGTGCGCCGGCGTCGCCGCGCAGCAGCCGGCGCACGAGGCCCTCGACCACCCAGTTGCCGCCCGGCTCCCACGGATGCGACCGCGCGCGGATGAAGACCCGGTACGGCGCCTGCTCGCGTCCCACGCGGACGATCTCGAGTTCGCGGCCCTGCACGGTCCGGCCGATGGGCGTGACCTGCACGAGTGGGTTCGGGCGGATTTCAGCGAGGAACCGGTCGAGGTCGGAGAGCCGGTACGGTTCCAGGCGCGCGACGTAGAGCCGCGGCCCGGTCAACTCGACGGTGAACCGCACGCTGTCGCCGGCGGAGTTGTCCACCGGGATCGCGCGCCAGTCGCGGCCGTTCTCGGAAAGCCGGACGGTCTTGAGCTCGCGGGAAACGGAGCCGCGCACGCCGTTCCAGACGTTGTCGAGTTCGGTGATCACCAGCGTGAGCTTCGCGCCCGGCTTGCCCTGCAGCATGAAGTGGAAGTGCCCGGCGGCCCGGTTGGGAGAAGACCGCTCGTGGTCGTAAAGCAGGTGCACGACGATCGCGCCATCGGGTGCCTGCTCGTACCACACCGGCGAGGCGTTCTCGAAACTCGTGTCGATGTAGTCGAGTCCGGTGATGCGCGGGACGATCGGCGACGCGAGCCGGGTCGGGGCGGCCTTGGTTTCGGCACCCTGCAATGAAGCCGGTGCCACCGCGCCGAGCAGGAGCGCGAGGCCGCCAGCCACGCCGCGCGGGAAGGAGCGAGAACGAGGGGTCAGGTGCATGAGGTCTTCGGATACGGTAGCACGCGGCCGCGAGGCGAAAAGCCGCTTCTGCGGTGCACGCTGATGCCCCGCATCGGGCGCCGCGGTAGCTGGGCGAGCCCCGGCCAGGTTTGTAGCCGGGGCTCGAATGACCTGCGCCGGGCCTTTGAGATCCTCGTTTAGTCGTTCGCCGGAAACGTGATCGAAGCGGCCGCCATCGTACTTGCGCGGGTGGAATGAAGGTAAACCAGCCGTAAATGCCCGGCCGGCCTGAAGCGCGGCGGAAAAGGGGCCGAATAGGGAGGGTAGCATCGCAGCACCTTTCCTCTGTCATGGATCCAAACGGCATCACTTTCCCGGCGCCCGAACCTTCGCTGAAGGTCACGCGCCCTTCGACCGAGAAGTGGGCCGCCACGCTGGCGGAGGAGCGGCGCCGGTTGCAGGAAGACATGGATGCCCTCCGTGAACGGGAGTCGAACCTGCGCGAATACGAGTCGCGCCTGCGCCAGCTTCAGACGGAGATCGAGGCCGGTCGTGCCCCGGTCGCGCCTTCGATCGGGTCGGTCTCGCCGCTGCCGCTGCGGAGCACGCCGCCGCCGTTTCACCGGCCCTCGAGCGGGTCGCCCTTCCACGACGACGCCAGCCTGCAGGCGGCCTGGGAGAAGCTCCATCGGGCCCGCGAAATCCTCGAGGCCGAGCAGAAAAACCTTCGCGACGAGCGCATCACGATGCGCGAACTCGAATTACAGATGAAACGCCGCGAGGAGCTCGTCGCGGAACGCGAGGCCCGCCTGGCCGAGCGCGAGGCCCTGGTCGTGGCCGCCGCGGGGGTCGCCGCCCCGGCCATCGCCGAGCAGATGGCGCACGAGTCCGCCGTCTCCCGGCTCACCCGGGTGCCGTTCGACATGGCCCGCTCCGTCTTCGGCGGGAAAAAGAACGGCTGACAGCAACGAATTAAATGCGCTGCGAGGGGCAGCGCATTTTGGGGAACGGAAGCGGCGGGCGAAAGACCGCCGCTTTTCCGTTTTTCGCGGGGCGAAGGAGCGGTCGCTGGGCCCCGGTCGCGGCCCGGGCCAAAGGTCGAAGCAAATTGCCCTTGCGCCCGCCGGCTGTGGGCCCCATCCCGTTTCCCCGATGATGTATTCCGTCCAGGCCTGCGCGTCCGCCTTCGTCAATCCGACGATGGTCAAACGCGCTCGCTGGCACGGGTCGGCTTGGCGACGATGGTCATGCGCAGTCCTTGCGCCCCGCGGCTGAGAGACGCCGCCGATCACCACGCCAGGCCCGACTCAACCGAGTCGGGCTTTTTTATTGCCCGAATTTTCCGCTTCACGCCGACCGCCCCTTTCATCCGCACCTTTTCCGCCGCTCCGCCATGCCCTCGTTCGCCACCGCTCCCGCCTGCGTCGACCAGCCGCCTGCCTCCCCGGAGATCGAGCTGCCCTCGGTCTCCTTCTTCGGCCGCTCCCTGGCCGAGTATGTCCGCTTCTTCGCCCTGGATCTGCCGGCCCTCCGGGGTCGCGATGTGCTCGACGTCGCGGCCGGTCCGTCGTCGTTCACGGCCGAGGCCTGCGCGCGTCGGATCGATGCCGTCGCGGTCGACCCCCGGTACGGCGATTCCGTCGCGGCGCTCACCGCGCAGGTTGCCTCGGACTACGCGCCGATGTTTGCGCAGATGCGGGCCAAGCCCGGGCTCTTTCGGTTCAATGCGTTTCCGTCGTTCGACGCCGCCGAGAGCGACCGGCGGGGCGCGGCGGAGCGGTTCCTCGCCGACTACGCGACCCACTACGTGCACAACCGCTACGTCGGGGCGTCGCTGCCGCTGCTGCCGTTCTTCGACGGCACGTTCGACCTGGTGCTCTGCGCGCACCTGCTTTTCGTCTACGGCCGGCGCTTCGATTTCGACTGGCACCTCGCCGCCTGCCGCGAACTCGCCCGCGTGAGTGCCGGCGAGGTGCGCCTCCATCCGCTCTGCGGCGCCGACGGGCGGCCGTACCCCGGCCTCGCCCGCCTGCGGCGGGAGTTGCGGGAGGCGGGCGTGGCCAGCGAGGTGCGGGCGCTCGACTACGAGTTCTTCGCCGGGGCGAATTCCATGCTCGTCCTGCGGAAGGAGGCATCATGAGTGCCGCCGGCCTGGCCCGCACGCCGGAGCCGCCGTACTACGCCGTCATCTTCACCTCGCTCCGCAATGCCGCCGACCCGGCAGGCTACGCCGAGATGGCGCGGCGGATGGCGGAGCTCGGCGGCCGTTACGAGGGCTTCCTTGGCGTGGAAAGCGTGCGCGGGCCGGACGGCGTGGGCATCACCGTGAGCTACTGGCGCGACGAGGCCGCGATCCTCGCCTGGAAACGCGATCCTGCACACCGCGAGGCGCAGCGGGGCGGGCACGAGGTGTGGTACGACCGTTTCGAGATGCGCGTGGCCCGGGTCGAGCGCGCTTACGGGTTTGCCCGCGACGGCACCCGCTGACAGCGTGCCGCCATGTTCCCCCAGCACGTCATCGCGCGGAAGCGCGACGGTCACGCCCTGAGCCGGGAGGAGATCGCGGCCTTCGTGCGCGGCGCGACGGACGGCTCGTGGGCGGAGTACCAGTTGTCCGCGATGCTCATGGCCATCTACCTCCGGGGGATGAACGCGGAGGAGACGGCGCACTACACCGACGCGATGATGCGGTCGGGCACCGTGGCCGACCTCCGGCACGTGCCGGGGATCAAGGTCGACAAGCACTCGACGGGCGGCGTGGGCGACAAGCTCTCGATCCCGCTCGCTCCCATGGTGGCGGCGTGCGGCGTCCCGGTGCCGATGATCAGCGGCCGCGGCCTCGGCCATTCCGGCGGCACCCTGGACAAGCTCGAGTCGATCCCCGGCTTTCGCACCGATCTCTCCCTCGAGGCGTATGCGGCGCAGGTGGCGAAGCTGGGCTGCGCGCTGATCGGGCAGACGCGGGACCTCGCGCCCGCGGACCGTATCCTCTACGCGTTGCGCGACGTGACGGCGACCGTCGAGTGCGTCCCGCTGATCTGCGGTTCGATCCTCTCCAAGAAGCTCGCCGAGGGCATCGACGCGCTCGTGCTCGACGTGAAATTCGGACGCGGCGCGTTCATGAAGACGCTGCCGGAGGCGCGGGAACTGGCGCGCACGCTCGTGCGCGTGGGCCAGGCCGGGGGCAAGCAGGTGCGGGCCCTGCTGACGGCGATGGACCAGCCGCTGGGGCGCACCGTGGGCAACGCGCTCGAGGTCCGCGAGTCGATCGCCTGCCTGAGCGGCGAGGGACCGGCCGACGTGATGGAGGTCACGCTGGCCCTCGGGGTGCAGATGCTCCTGCTCGGGGGCGTGGCCCGGCACGAAGCCGATGCCCGCGCGCAACTCGCGGACGTCGTGCGCAGCGGCGCCGCGCGGGCCCGGCTGCGCGAGATCGTCGCCGCGCAGGGCGGCGATGCCCGCGTGATCGACGACCCGGCGCGACTCCCGCAGGCCCGCCTGCAGGTGCCGCTGCCGGCGCCGCGGGCGGGCGTGGTCGCGGACGTCGACGCGCTGGGCGTGGCGCTCGCGGCGCTGCGGCTCGGCGCGGGACGGGCGAAGGCCGCGGATCGCATCGATCCGGCCGTGGGCGTGGCGGAGCTGGCGAAAGTCGGCGAGCGCGTCGCCGCCGGCCAGGCGCTGGCGGTGATCCACGCCAACGACGACGGTGCGCTGGCGGAGGCGCAGGCGATGCTGGCGCGGGCGATCGTCGTCGGCGACGCCGCGCCGCCGGTGCCGCCGCTGGTGGCGGAGACGATGGAGTAGTACGAAGCTGCCTGGAGCAGATTCAATGATTCTGGAGCCCAAACCTAGACGCAAAGTCGCAAAGGACCGCGACGTCTCGCCAAGTCCTTCGCGAGTCTTTGCTCTCCTTCGCGTCTTTGCGTTTGGGATCCCGCCCTGATCGGCTACGATTCTACTTGAGGCGCTAGCCGGCTTCCATCTCGCCCAGCTTCGTCGCTGCTTCCTCCCACGCGGTCGTGGCGGCGGCGATCTCGTCGACGATTGCGCTGAGCTCGCGATTCAGGTGGTGGAACTTGCCCTTGTCGGCGTACGTCTCCGGCGCCTCGAGCGCGGCGGTGATCTCCGCCTGCTTGGCCTCGAGCTCGACGACACGCTTTTCGAGCTGGCCGACATGTTCGCGGAACTTCCGCAGTTCGCCCGCGCCGGGCTTCGCCGGCTTGCCGGGCGACTTCGCCGGTTCCGCCTTGGGCTTGGCGGCGGCCTGGACCGGGCGGGCGTCGGTGAAGCCGGCGGTGAGCGCCGCGCGGGCGTCGGAGGCCTTCGATTTTTCCAGGTAGTAGTCGTAGTTGCCGGCGTACGGCGTGAGCCGGCCGCTGTGCACGTGGAGCACGTTCTCGGCGAGCGCGCGGATGAAATGCACGTCGTGGCTGATGAAGATCAGCGTGCCCTCGTAGGCCTTGAGCGCGGCGATGAGGGCGTCGATCGAGGCGATGTCGAGGTGGGTCGTCGGCTCGTCCATCAGCAGCAGGTTCGGCGGCTTCACCAGCAGGCGCGCGAGCGCGAGCCGGGATTTCTCGCCGCCGGAGAGCACGCCGATCGGCTTGAACACGTCGTCCTTGCGAAACAGGAATGCGCCCAGGATCGCCCTCGCCTGCTGCTCGGTGAGCTGGTTCTCGTTCGTCCGCAGCTCCATCACGTTGTCGAGGACGTTGAGCTCGGGTTTCAGGTTATCGAGGCGGTTCTGGGCGAAGTAGCCGACGGTCACGTTGCTGCCGAGCTCGCGCGTGCCGGCCTGGGTCGGGATGACGTCGCCGAGGATCTTGAGCAGGGTCGACTTGCCCGCCCCGTTGGGGCCCACGAGCACGATCCGCTGCCCGCGCTCCGCGGAGAAGTTGAGGTCGCGGTACACGACGTGGCTGCCGTAGGCCTGCTGCACGTTCTCCAGCTCGATCACCTTGAGCCCCGAGCGCGGCGGTTGGGGGAACCGGAAGTTGATCCGCTTGAGTTCCTCCTGCGGCTCCTCGACGGCGACTTCCTGGAGGCGCTCGATCTGCTTCTCCTTCGATTTCGCGCGGGAGGCCATCGAGGCCTTGGCCCCGAAGCGATCGACGAACTTCTGGAGGTGGGCGATCTCGCGCTGCTGGTTCTTGTAGAGCGAAGCCTGCTGCGTCTTCCGCGCCTCCTTCTCCTTGATGAAGGAATCGTAGTTGCCGTGGTAGTAATGCAGCGTCCCTGCCCGCAGCTCGAGCATGCCCGTGCAGAGGGCGTTGAGAAAGGCGCGATCGTGCGAGATCACGACGAGCCCGCCGGGATACCGCGTCAGGTAGTCCTGAAACCAGAGCAGCGCCTCGAGATCGAGGTGGTTGGTCGGCTCGTCGAGCAGGAGCAGCGCGGGCTCGGCGACGAGCAGCCGCGCGAGGTGGGCGCGCATGACCCAGCCGCCCGAGAACGTCTTTGCCGGCTTGTCCGCATCGCCTTCCTTGAACCCCAGGCCGGCGAGGATTTTCTTCGCCCGCGGCTCCAGCGTGTAGTCGATGTCGTAGTTGTCGTCCGTGGGCTCGAGCTGCTTGCCGCTGGTCGCGATGTGCAGGATCGTCTCGTCGCCGGCGGGCGCGCTTTCCTGCGGCAGGAAGCCGAAGTCGGCGCCGCGCTCCCACTCGATCGTGCCGGTGTCGGGCCGCTCCTCGCCCAGGATCAGGCTGAACAGCGTCGACTTGCCCGCGCCGTTGGGGCCGACGAGCCCGAGCCGGTCCGTGCGGGCGATGAAAAGGGACACGTCGGAAAACAGTTCGCGCGTGCCGTAGGACTTGGAGACGTCGGCGATCGTGAGCATCGGAACCGCCCAAGTCACCTGACGACCGGGCGAAGGTCAACCGTCGTCGCTCGCGTGCCTGGGCCGGGTGCACCGAGGAGAGCGACGGGCGCGCGGGAAGGCCCGGCACCTTGCGCCGTTTTTCGCATTTTGTGCTTTTTTGCCGCGAGCGACCTGCTCAAGTTCGCCGTTTGATGAAAGCGAAACGCCAGCGCAAACGCCCCGAGGACATCAACGCCGCCCTGGCGGCCCGCAAGGGTCCGGTCTCGCAGTTCATCGCGCGGAACTACCGCCACTTCAACGCGGCCGCGCTGCTCGATGCCGCGAAGGGTTACGAGACCCACCTCGCCGCGGGCGGCAAGATGCTCGTGACGCTGGCCGGCGCGATGTCGACGGCCGAGCTCGGCCTCTCGCTCGCGCAAATGATCCGGCAGGACAAGGTGCACGCGATCGTCTGCACCGGGGCCAATCTCGAGGAGGATATCTTCAACCTCGTCGCCCACGATTACTATGAGCGCGTGCCGCACTACCGCACGCTGACGTCCGAGGACGAACAGGCGCTGCTCGACCGGCACATGAACCGGGTCACCGACACCTGCATCCCCGAGATGGAAGCCATGCGGCGGATCGAGGCCGTCGTGCTCGAGGAGTGGGTGAAGGCCGACCGTGCGGGCGAGCGTTATTTCCCGCACGAGTTCATGTACAAGATCCTGCGCGGGGGTAAGCTGAAGCAGAGCTACCAGATCGACCCGAAGAATTCGTGGATGGTGGCGGCGGCGGAGAAAAACCTCCCGATCATCGTCCCCGGCTGGGAGGACGCGACCCTGGGCAACATGTACGCGGGCCACGTCATCAGCGGCGACGTGAAGAACGTGCACACCGTCCGCACCGGCATCGAGTACATGATGTGGCTGGCCGAGTGGTACACGAAATCCGCCAAGACCCTGCGCAACGGCGAGGGCTCGATCGGCTTCTTCCAGATCGGCGGCGGCATCGCCGGCGATTTCCCGATCTGCGTCGTGCCGATGCTCCACCAGGACCTGCAGCGCACCGGCGTGCCGCTCTGGGGCTACTTCGCGCAGATCAGCGATTCGACCACGAGCTACGGCAGCTACTCGGGCGCCGTGCCCAACGAGAAGATCACCTGGGGCAAGCTCGGGGCGAAGACGCCGAAGTTCATCGTCGAGAGCGATGCGACCATCGTCGCGCCGCTGATCTTCTCCTGGGTGCTCGGGCAGTGAGCGCCGGCGCGTCCGCCTGAGGCGGCCGGCGCGTCCTCGCGCCGGAGAAACGGTTTTCGACGCGGGCGCCGCGGCGTGGGGCGACCGCGCCCGTAGCCTGGCGCGCGCACCCGGTGCTTCCCTTTTCCGGTTTTCTGCGCCTTGTTCCGGGCTCGCCCATGCCCAACGCCCTCGCGCACGAGAAGTCCCCGTACCTGTTGCAGCATGCCGGCAACCCCGTCGCGTGGCTGCCCTGGGGCGAGGCGGCCTTCGCGAAGGCCCGCGACGAGCAGAAGCCGATCTTCCTCAGCATCGGCTACTCCACCTGCCACTGGTGCCACGTGATGGCGCACGAGTCGTTCGAGAACGACGCGGTCGCGGAGCTGCTCAATGCCCACTTCGTGCCGGTAAAGGTCGATCGCGAGGAGCGGCCGGATGTCGACAAGGTGTACATGGCGTACGTGCAGGCGATGACCGGCCACGGCGGCTGGCCGTTGAGCGCCTGGCTCACGCCCGACCTCAAGCCGTTTTACGGCGGCACGTATTTCCCGCCGGAGGACCGGCACGGCCGCGCCGGCTTTCCCTCGATCCTGCAGGCGATCGCGCGCGGGTGGCGGGACGAGCGCGAGAAGCTCGTCGCGGAGGGCGAGCGCGTGATCGCGTCGCTGCGCGAGTACCATGAGGCGCGGCCGGATCCCGCCGGCGGCGACGCGGACCGGCCGCTGGTCGAGGCGGCGGGCAGCGCGTTCGAGCAGGGCTTCAATCACTTCTTCGAGAGCTTCGACCCGGCGCACGGCGGCTTCGGTTCGGCCCCGAAGTTTCCCCGCGCCTCGAACCTCAATTTCCTCTTCCGCGTCGCCGCGCTGCAGGGCGTCGCGAGCGAAGTCGGCGCCGAGGCCATCCGGCTCGCGACCGCCACGCTGCGGGCCATGGCGCGCGGCGGGATCCACGATCACCTCGGCGGCGGGTTCCACCGCTACTCGGTCGACGAGGCGTGGTTCGTGCCCCACTTCGAGAAGATGCTCTACGACCAGGCGCAGATCGCCGTGAACTGCCTGGAGGCGCGGCAGGCGACTGGCGACGAACGGTTCGCCTGGCTCGCGCGGGGCATCTTCGAGTACGTCGCGCGCGATCTCACCGGGCCGGAGGGCGGATTCTTGACCGCCGAGGATGCCGACAGCGCGGTGGCGGATCCGGTCGCGGGCGAGCCGGACCACGCGGAAGGCGCGTTCTACGTCTGGCGGGCCGACGAACTCCGGGCCGCGCTCGGCGACGACTACGTGCTGCTGGCCGCGCACTTCGGGCTGGAGGAAGGCGGCAACGTCCCCGCGCGGCTCGATCCGCAGGGTGAGTTCCGCGGACGCAACATCCTCGTGCAGCGCCGCCCGCTCGCCGACACCGCGCGGCAGTTCGCGCTCGATCCCGAGGCGGCGAGCGACCGCCTGCTCGCGCTGGTGGGTCGCGTGCGGGAACTGCGCGCGCGCCGGCCGCGGCCCCATCGCGACGACAAGGTCCTCGCCGCGAACAACGGCCTCATGATCTCGGCGCTCGCGCGGGCCCACCAGGTGCTGGGCTCGGAGGACGGGACGCGCTACCTCGATGCCGCGGTGCGGGCGGCGGAGTTCCTCGCCCGCGAGCTGCACGACGCGCAGCGGGGCGTCCTCTTCCGCACCTGGCGCGCCGGCCGGGCCGGCACGGAAGGTTTCGCGGAAGACTACGCGTTCGTGATCCAGGGCCTGCTCGACCTGTACGAGGCGTCCTTCGACCTGCGCTGGCTCCAGTGGGCGGTGTGGCTGCAGCGCACGCTCGACGCGCAGTTCTGGGACGAGGCGCACGGGGGTTATTTCAACTCCTCCGCCGGCGACCGGCACCTGGTGCTGCGGCTGAAGGAGGATTACGACGGCGCGGAACCCGCGGCGAGCAGCGTGGCGGCGATGAACCTGTTCCGGCTGGCGGCCATAGCCCAGGATGAGGCGCTGCGCCAGCGCGGCCGTCGGACCGTAGAGGCGTTCCGCGACCGGTGGTCGAAGGCGCCGCACGCCCTGCCGCAGATGCTCTGCGCGCTGGAACTCGCCCTCGAACCGCCGCGACATGTCGTGCTCGCGGGCGATCCCGCGCGCCCGGACTTCCGCGCGCTCGCCGCCGTGCTGCACGAGCGGCTCGGACCGCGGCGCATCCTCCTCGGCGCCACGGGTGGCGAGGCCCGGGAGTGGCTCGCGCGCCGGGCGCCCTGGCTCGCCGGCATGGAGCCACGTGACGGCCGGGCGACGGCCTACGTCTGCGAGGAGTTCGCCTGTCAGGCGCCGGTCACGGAACCGGCGGAGTTGCGCGCCCGGTTGCGCTGATTTTCTGATTGATGCACTCCGGCGTGCCGACCAAACGAAGGGCAATTGCGCCTGCGGGCGCGGAATTTTCATTCACCCCGACCGAACGTGAAGATCCTCACCGTTGAAGATGACGCCGTGTCGCGGGCGGTCCTGCGCCAGTCGCTCGCCAAGCTCGGCCACGAGGCGGTCGAGGCCGAGGACGGCAACGCGGCGTGGGACTTGTTGCAGCGAACGGACTCCGTCCGTGTCGTCGTCAGCGACTGGATCATGCCCAACAGCGACGGGCTCGAGCTCTGCAAGCGGGTCCGGGCGCGCACCGACCGCGAGTACGTGTACTTCGTCCTGCTCACCAGCCGCGATGCGACCGGCGAGAACCGGATGGCGGCCGCGGACGCGGGGGTGGACGACTTTCTCACCAAGCCGCTCGAGTATTCCGATCTCTGGACGCGGCTCCGGGTGGCGGAGCGCATCCTGCGGTACACGACGCAGGTCCGGCAGCTCGAGGAGATGCTTCCGATCTGCTCCTACTGCAAAAAAATCCGCGACGACCAGAACTACTGGCAGCAGCTGGAGGGCTATATCAGCGAGCGCACCGGCAGCGACTTCAGCCATTCGGTCTGCCCGGATTGCTACCAACGGATGATCCTGCCGGAAATCGAACGGATGAAAGCCGCCGCCAAGCCGAAGGCATCCCGTGAACGAAAGCATTAGGCGCCTCGAGGAAAAGATCGCCTACCTCGAACGGCACGTCACGGAGCAGGACAAGGTCATGCTCGAGCTGGGCGAGGAACTCGCCGCGCTGCGTCGCGAGGTGCGCCGGTGGCAGGAACAGGCCGCCGGAAGGGGAGCCGCCGGCCCCGCCGATGGCCCCGCTGCCGAGGACGAGCGCCCGCCGCATTACTGATCCAGCGGCAGCGGTGGGGTGGAGCCGCCTGTCCCCAGGCGGCTGGCGAGCGACGGACCGGCCCGCAGCGGCTCGAGGACAAGCCGCTCCACCTTTCGGTACGGCCGTCTTCACGGTCGACCTCGAGGTTCCCGCTGAGATCGGCGCGCCTGCGCGCCCAGGCGCCCCATCCCGTCAGGCTGCGCGCGTCGCGGCCGTGGCGATCAGAACGCCGCCGTGACCTCGAGCTGGTGCGCCGGCTCGACCCGCTGTTCGCCGAGGGCGGAGCACTCCTGGGTATCGTTCTTGTAGAGACGGAAGCGCACGGGCGCGGCGGCGTCGTTGGACTCCCAGCGCCATTTGCCGATCGAGACGAACTGCAGCGGCATGCCCTTGTCCCAGCTCATCCCGGGCCCGTCGCCGCGGATGAACAAACGGTTGCCGATGCCGATGTAGGCGGTCACGAGCAGGCGCGTGGCACCGTCGGACGTTAGCACGCCTTCCGCGACGGAACCGCTCGAGGAATCGCCGAGTTCCAGGCCGAGCGCCGGTTCGTCGTCGGGGCGAACCGCCTCCAAGCGGTTACGGCCGGCTGCCGCGACGGCGACGGGCGGCTCCACGATGGGCGTGGCGGCGAGATGGCCGTGGAACGGCTCGGCGGTGTTGGGCGCCACCGGTGCCACTTCCGGAATCTCACCGG
>CALFZM010000263.1 GCA_937952235.1 uncultured Opitutia bacterium
GCCGCTGCGGACCGGTCCGTCGCACGTCAGCCGCCTGGGGACAGGCGGCTCCACCCAACTGCATCGCGCCTCAGCCGCGGTTGCCGCCGTCCGCGGCCACCACGAGGTCACGCAACGCGCCGTGCACGATCAGCTCCTCACCCGGCGCCGCCAGTGCGGCACCGATCTGCGGGTGGGCGGAGCAGAACGCCGCGATGCTGGCCTCGTTCATCACGAAGAACGCCGTCGCAAGGGCGTCCGCCTGCGCCGCGCTCGCCGCGTAGGCCCACACGCGGGTCTGCCGCGCCGCCGGCGCACCGGTGCGCGGGTCGATCAGGTGCTCTCCTTTCACCGCGATGCCCGAACCGCTGAGCGAAGCGCCGCGCAGCGTCACGATCCGGTGCCCCGCGCCTTCGCCGAGTCCCGCCGGCCAGCCCGGCTCGCCGTCGAGCACGAGCAGGCTGCTCCCCCCGGCATTGAGGCTGGCCGAGGTCACGCCCCAGTCGCGCAGCGTCTCCGCCATCCGGTCGAGCGCGAAACCCTTGCCCACCGCCCCGAGGTCGAGGTGCAGCCGGTCGGCGAGCGAGGTCAGGGTGTGCGTCGGCGGGTCAAGGGTGTAGGGCGGGAGTTCAGGGTCCAGCTCCGCCGGACGCTCCGACGCATACGCCGGATCGAACGCGCGGCCGGTCGCGATCGCCAGGTCCGCGGCGATCAGGAGGCACTCGAGGGTGTCCTCGTTCAACATCATCGTCGCCCCGCGGGCGAGCCGGTTGGCCCGGCCGATGTCGCTGGATTCGATGTAGCGGCTCAGCACCTGCTCCAGCCGGTCCAGTTGCTGGAACGCCGCTGTCGCCGCGTGCCGCGCGTAGTCGCGCTCCTGCCCCGCGATGACGACTTCCCAATGAGTCGCCATCGCTTCGTGGGTGAAGGTGGGGTGCGTCATGGCGCCAGCACGGTGACGGGCCAAGGCGGAGAATACACGGCCGAAAGTGTCACCTGCACCCTCGAGCGGTGCTGCCGCCTGCGGATCAGCGGCTCCACCTTATTTCGGACGTTCCTTCCTTTCATGGGCGGCCCTGGCTCAGCCTGCACCACGGGGCCTTCCGGCGCCGTCTGCGCCGGGCTCCTTGCGCCGGTTCCGCCAGAGCTTCCACCGCAGGCCCAGCATCGCCACCGCCGGCCGCCACAGCAGCCGGCGGAATCCGTACTTGGAATCGCCGTGCTGCCGCGCGTGGTGCCGTACCGGGAGCTCGCCCACCTTGAATCCCGCCGCCACGGCCAGCGCGGGGATGAAGCTCTGCATGAGCTCCATCGGAAAGAACGCCTTGCGCACCTCCCGCCGCATCACCCGCAGCTGGCAGCCGGAGTCATGCACGCCGTCCCGCAGGATCGCGCCGCGCACGACGTTGGCGATGCGCGACATGATCCGCCGCAGGGTGGAATCGTGACGGTCGACCCGCCAGCCGCACGCGAGATCCACCTCGCCCGACTCCACCCGCGCGAGCAGCGCCGGATAGTCGCGCGGGTCGTTCTGCCCGTCGCCGTCCATCATGAGCAGGTAGTCGCCGCGCGCCGCCCGCAGGCCGGCCAGCAGCGCGGCCGCCTGCCCGGAGTTGCGCGGCATCCGGAGCTCCACGCACTCCGGCCACCGGCGGTGCGCCTCCGCGATCTCCTCCGCCGTCGCGTCGGTGCTGCCGTCGTTGACGAAGATGCACTCGAACGGACGCCCCAGCCCGCGCAGCACCGCCACCGCACTTTCCGCCAGCGGCAGGATGTTGCCGGCCTCGTTGTAGAACGGGACGACGAGCGAGAGTTGCGGCGGCGGCGGGGTCACGGTTCCGCCACGAACAGGATGCAGACGAATCCCGGCCGCAACCCGAGGAACGTCTCGCGGTAGTGTCCGCGCAGCTTCGCGCGCACCGCGTCGGCCTGCCCGTTCGACGCGATGACGAGCGCGCCGTCGCAATCCTCGGGCGGCGTGAGGTGGTAACCGACCCGCGGCAGGCCCCTCAGGTACCAGGGCAGCGGCCAGTATTCCTCGCTGATGACCCGGATCGAGCGGTTGGCGCCCGGGGGCTGCGCCGCGAGGGTCGCCTCGGCAAGCGGACGGAACTTCAGGACGTCGGTCGAGCTGTGGACGTACGCCCAAGGGTTGCGCTGGTCCGCCGGGCGCAGGAACGCGGCGCGACCGGTCTGCTGATACAGCGTGCCGAGCGTGAAAAGTGCGAACGCCGCGGCCACCGGCCGTCCCGTCCGCAGGCGCGCGATGCCGGCGAGCGCGTGAGCGGCAAGCAGCGCGAGCGGCGGCACGAAATGCACCGCGTGCCACGGCGTCTTGTAGGCGAAGAGCGAGAACGCCCCGATCACGCCGAGCGCGTACGCGGCCGCGCCGCGCGGGCCGGGCTCGCGGCGGCACGCTGCCAGCACAAGGCCCGCCACGGCCAGGGCGGAGAACGCCGCCTGATGCCATCGCAGCCCGCCCGTCTTGAGCCATCCGAAGAGCTGCAGGTAATACCACCAGGCCTTCTCGTGGCCCGTCGGCTCCGCGGCCGCACCGAAGCGGGAGAAGGCATGCCCGTAGGCTCCGAGTGCATCGCGCAGGCCCGCGAAATGCGTGCCGAACGACGAGTACAGGAGCGCCGCCGTGAGCGCGGCCACGCCGAGCGCGAGGGCCAGCGCGCGCATCGGCCGCGGAGCCACGGGCCGCGCGGCGTGGGCCGCGAGCGCTGCGGCCGCGAGGCCGAGGAGCAGGAAAAGCGGGGCGCTCGCCTTGGTCGCCTGCATCAGGCCGGCCGCCACGCCCGCCGCCACCAGCCAGCGGGTGCGACCGGTGTGCCACCAGCGCACGCCGGCGACCGCGGCGGCCAGCGTGAAGGTCACGAGCAGCGTTTCCTGGATGAAGTACCGGCTGTAGTAGACCGAGGGCGGCGACAGCGCGAGAAACGCCCCGGCGGCCAGCGCCCGCCAGGGCGGGGCGGCGGCCAGCCAACCCCCGCGGCCGGTCGCATCCCGGGCGCCGTTGGCGGGGGACCGGAACAGCACCGCCGCAAACGCCACCAGCAGGAGCACGCCGGCGGTGCCCGCCAGTGCGGGCACGAGCCGCACCGTGGTCTCGCTCAGGGCGGCGAGGGAGCGTTCGCCGCGAAGGCGTGCGAGCGGCAGCGCCGCGTAGTAGAGGGTCGGCCCGTGATGATCGCGCGGATCGAAGGCATAGGTGCCGGCCTCGAGCAGTTCGCCGAGTTTCACGGCCTGGTTGGCCTCGTCGGCGTGCATCGGCCGCCGCGCCAGTTCGTGCGTGCGCAGCCACAGGGCCGCGCCGGCAAGCAGGACGAGGAGCAGCCAGCGAAGGACGACGGAAAACACGAGGTGAGGGCGGCAACGAAAGGGAATTCCCGACCGGGGGCGAGGCGGGAAGCGGAAGCGTCCGCGCGGAACTCGCGGCTGGCGCGCCTTTCCTATCCCTTATTATGTCCTCCCGCATGAAGTGCCTGTCGCTCGGATTCGCCGGTCTCGCCGCGGTGGTTGCGTCCGCGCAACCGGCCCTGACGGTCTACAACCAGGGTTTCGCCGTGGTCCGCGAGCGCGTGCCGCTCGATCTCAAGGCGGGAGAAAACCTGGTGCAGTTCGCCGGGGCGACGGCGATGCTGGAGCCCGATTCCGTCGTCCTGCGCGACCCGGCCGGCCGGGTGCAGGTGCGGGTGCTGGAGCAGAGTTACCGTGCGGACGTGATGTCGCCCGGCCTGATGCTCGCGCTCAACGAGGGCCGCGAAATCGATTTCCTCGTGCGCGATCAGAACGCCAAGGAGTACACGGTGCGCGGCAAGGTCGTGCGCAGCGGATATTCGCCGGGCGGCGAGACGACCACCCCCATCATCGAGGTCGACGGCCGGCTGCGTTTCTCGCTGCCGGGCGAGCCGTTGTTTCCCGCGCTGCCGGGTGATGGCATCCTCAAGCCCACGCTCTCCTGGACGCTCGGCGCGCCCCAGGCGGCGAAATTCGAGGCCGAGCTCGGCTACGTGACCGGCGGCTTGAACTGGCAGGCGGCGTACAACCTCGTCGCGCCCGAGAAAGGCGACACCCTCGACATCGTCGGCTGGGTGACGGTCACCAACGAGAGCGGCAAGGCGTTCGACCAGGCGGCGGTGAAACTCATGGCGGGCGACGTCAACCGCGTGCAGCCGCCGGTCGCGCGCGGCGGCGCGATGAAGCGCGAGTTGATGATGACCGACATGGCGATGGCGGCCGCGCCCGTGACCGAGAAGTCCTTCGACGAGTTTCACCTGTATTCGCTGGCACGGCCGGTGACGCTCCGCGACCGCGAGACGAAGCAGGTGGAGTTCATGCGGGCGACCGGGGTGAAAGCGCCGGTGATCTACGTGTACGACGGCGCGGCCATGTTCGCGACCTTCCGCGGCGGCATGATGCGCGACCCGGGCTTCGGCACGCAGAGCAACAAGAAGGTCTGGGTCATGCGCGAATTCCGCAACAGCGAGGCCAACCGGCTCGGCCTGCCGCTGCCGAAGGGCCGGCTGCGGTTCTACCGTCGCGACGACGCCGACGGCCGCATCGAGTTCACCGGCGAGAACCAGCTCGACCATACCGCGAAGAACGAGCTGGTGCAGGTCAAGACCGGCGACGCGTTCGATGTTGTCGGCGAGCGCACGCGCACGAATTTCAACAGCAGCAGCCGGCAGGATTTTGCCGAGGAGGATTTCGAGATCAAGGTGCGCAACCGCAAGACGGAGCCCGTCACGGTGCGGATCGTCGAGCACCTCTACCGTTGGTCAAACTGGCGGATCGTGCAGCAGTCGGACGAATTCACGAAGAAGGACGCGCAGACGATCGAGTTCAACGTCCCGGTGCCCGCCGATGCCGAGAAGGTCGTCACCTACCGCGTGCGGTACGAGTGGAAGTGAGCGGCGGCGCCGCGGCGCTGCTCCAGGGCCACTGCTCCGGCGCGGCCACGAGGCGCGCGGCCACCGGGTTGAGGTGGACATATCCGATCGCGGCCCGGTAGTGGCGCTCGTCGCGGATGAAGCGATCGAAGTAGTCCGGCTGCCACACTCTCCGGGTGGGAGCGCGGCCGTCCCCGGCCGCAGTCTTGTGCCTTTTTCCCATTTCGTCGCTGGGAGTGAGGCCCCCCGGTGCGATGCGGCCGGGGACGGCCGCGCTCCCGGGGACGATCCGTCGGGCGCTCACGCCTTTCCAGGCGCCCACGAGTTCGCCGATGGTCCGCCCCGCGAGCGGCTCGGCGAGCACGTGCACGTGATTCGGCATGATGACCCACGCGTGAAGCCGGTGAGTGGCCCCCTCCGTCGCCAGCAGCGCTCCGCACACCGCCGCCGCATGCGCCGGGTCGCGGAGCAACGATGATCCCATTCCCTGGTCGAGATACCAGTCGATCCTCTCGCGGCGCTGGGCGTCGTCGAGCGCCTGCTCTTCCATCTTTTCCATGACGGAGGCCGGCAGGGAGTCGGCGAGACGAAAGGTTACGAGCTGCAGCGCCCGCCCGTCGTCGAAATGCGGCAGATAGCCGCGGGAGTGCCAGCCTGGGAATGCTTCCATGCCCTGATCCTGGAAGCGCGGCTGTCGTTGACCGCAAGGGTCGCGCCTGCCCGTTCTGCGGGGTGGCGACGCGGGCAAGGCGGTCGTGGGCTGCGGGGGACGGATGGGCTGCGCCCGGCGGCGAGAGTCCTAAGGGTAGGCGAGCCGGCGGTTGCGCGGCTCGTGCCCGGGAGCGCGGCCGTCCCCGGCCGCAGTGCTGTTTCATATCTCTGCATTGT
>CALFZM010000264.1 GCA_937952235.1 uncultured Opitutia bacterium
GAACTCATCGGGCGGGTGGGGTGGGGTGGGCGCCGGAGACGGGAAAAAGCCCGTCGAGCAGCGGCTCGAGCGTGCCGGTGCGCACGAGCACATCGAGCACCGTGAAGCGGCGGCGGATATGGTAGGCGCGCCGGAAACTCCCGCGCAGGCGGGCCGGCGTGAGCCCGATCTGTTCCGGTGCAACCGGGGCGCCGACGCGGTCGAGCCGGGCGGACAGCTCGCCCGACGGCACGAGCTGGGCGCGCAGCCGTTCGCGCAGGGCGGGCCAGGTGCGGACCAGGCACCGGAGCTGCTCGCGCAACTCGCCCGGCGCGGCGTGTTTCGCGCGACTCTCGGCCAGGGCGGTATCCACGAAGTCCGTACCCGCGAACCGGCGGCGCACGTCCGCCTCGAGGTCGCCGGCGGCGGGCCAGGCCGCGACGCAGGCCTCGACATCGAGCCGGCTGAAATCGTGGTCGAGCAGCCGCTCGTAAAGCCGGGTGACGGCGAGGGTGGCGACGCCGACCTTGAAGCCGTGCGACGGCGCGGCGCCGCCTTGCTCATGGTGTTCCATGTCCCAGAGGTGGCTGAACTGGTGCTCGGCACCGGAGGCCGGCCGGCTGGTCTTCGTCCACTGCATGGCGAAGCCGCCCAGCATCAATCCCTCGACCAGCGGCGCGATCGCCGCGGCGGAGCCGGCCCGGGCGCCGGCCGGATCGGCGAGCGCGTCGCGCAGGCCGCCCTGCACGATCGCCCAGGCCCGCGGGTCGATCGGTTCGGCGCCCAGGGCGTCGGCCAGGAGCCAGTCGGCGCCGGCCGTGAGCTTGGCCGCGAGGTCCGCGTAGCCCGCGGCCGTCATGGCCGGCGGGGCGGCTCGGATCACGTCGGTGTCGGCCACGACCGCCCGGGGCGCCGGGCACGCGAAGGTCTGCTTCGCTCCCCGGTGGGTGATCGAGGCGCCGAACGCCGTGTAGCCGTCCATGGACGCCGCCGTGGCCACGCAGAGGTACGACGGCCGGGCGGTGCGATGGGCGGCGAGCTTGACGAGATCGTTGATCGTCCCGGACCCGACCGCGACGGGGATGGCGTCGTGCGTCCGGAGTGCGGCGGCGAGCTCTTCGACGTACCTGGATTCCGCATACAGGGCGGGGTCGGCGAGGAGGATGGGCGGCAGCGAGCTGACGCCGGCGGCGGCGAACGCGGCGGCGACCGCCTCGCCGGCGACGCGGAACGTCGCCGGATCGGCCACGATCACGGCGCGTGCGCCGGGGAAATGCTCGCGGAAGACGCGAGGGGTCTCCCGCAGTGCGCCGGGCGCCACGAGCAGGGCGCGGGTTTCGCGCGCCGAGGCGAGGGCTTCGGCGAGCGGGAGCCGGGCCCGCGCGGGCGGAAGGAACGGGGCGCGCGCGGGGGCGGGGCCCGGGCTCATGGGGTCCTCCCCGCCGCGTAATAGGCGCGCAGTTCGCGCAGGGTGGTCTCGGGATGGTCGGTGGCGAACGACATCACGCCCAGGTCGAGCAGCTGCGCGTAGACCGAGGAGTCCCGGGTGTAGGGAAACGCCTGGTACAGGATGCCGTGGCGGCGCAGCTCGTGGCCGACCTCGATGAGGAAGGCGTTGCGCAGGCGAAACGGGTTGTCCGGCGTGCTCTCGTCGGCCGGCGGCGCCCAGGCATCGTCGGTGACCTTCGGATACACGTGGAGCTGCACCTGGGTGATCCCGGCGAACTTCGTCTGGCGCAGCGCGGCGAAGTCTCGGCGCAGCTCGGCCTCGTTGCCGTGCATCCAGAGCAGCGTCTCGGATTCCGGCACGAGGGCCTTCCAGGCGCGGATCTCCTCCACCTGGCGCGAGGCGAGGACGATCTGCCGCTCGATCCCGTACCGCCGCACCTCGGCGGCGAGACGCGGGAACTCGATGCTCTTGATGTCCATGTACAGGTGCCGCTCCGGCCGCCCGCGCATCAGCTCGAAGATCGTCGCCATCGGCACGACCCGCCGGCCCTTGAACTGCTCGCCCTTCCAGGAGCCGACGTCGAGCTGGGAGAGCTCGGCGAACGTGAGGTCCTTGGGGCCCTTCTTCCTGAGCTCGGGCGAGGCATCCTTCACCACGCGGGCGAAATTGGCGTCATGGAAGGGCACGATCACGCCGTCCTTCGTCATCCGCAGGTCCGCCTCCGGGTAGAGGCCGAGCTTCCAGGCGAGTTCGAATGCCTCGACGGTGTTCTCCTCGGCAAGGTCGCCCACGCCGCGGTGACCCTGGACGATGATGCGCTCGAGCGGCACGTGGTCGCGGATGTTCCAGCCGGCCCTGGTGGGCGCCGGGGCGGGAGCCGCGGCGGCGATCGAGACGGCGGCGGCGGCGAACAGGAGGCCAGGCCGCGGAGGGAGGAGAAGGCGCGTTGCGATCATGGACGGTTCAACGGGATTTCCTGCGCGAGGCGGGGGTCGCGGGCGGCGGGGGCGCGTCGAGCAGGGCGCCGGCGCCGGGCTCGTCGATCACCAGCGCCTTCACGATCTGGCCGCGGATGGCGGCGTGGAGCGCGGCGGAGCGGTCGCGGCCCGACACGACCGCGATCACCTGGGGGATCCGCCGGAGCTGGTCGATCGGGATGCTCATCACGCGGTCGCGCCAGGCGGTGGCGCACTCCTCGCCGCGGGCGTTGAGGAAGCGGCCGCAGACCTCTCCCACCGCGCCCGCCCGCTCGAGTTCGCGGACCATCGCGGCGTCGAGCGTGCCCCGTTCCACGAACACCGAGTTGGCGAGCGTGCCCATCCCCACGAGGGCGACGCGGGCGCGGGCGAGGTGCTCGCGCACGTTGCGCACCTGCTCCAGTTCCAGCAGCGCGTCCCGCGTGCGCTTCTCCGGGATGAACGCGGGGGTGTTGAGCGAGAGGAAGCTGCCGCCCAGCCGTTGCGCCATCACGCGGCCGACCTCCTGCGCGTCGAAGGCGTTCACGGTCGAGTCCACCGTGCCCATGGCCTGCACCACGGTGAGCGCCTTGGCGCGGGAGGCGGGCAGGTGGTGCACGAGCTCGTGGATGGTCCGGCCGCCGGCCAGCGCCACCGTGTCGCGCGGCTCGATCAGCGCGTCGACCGCCGCGGCGCCGAAATGACCGACCGTGCGGCGGAGATCCGCGCCCTCCAGGCCCTCGCTCGACTTGATCACGACGGCCGCCGCCAGCCCGAAGCGCGCCCGGAGCTGGTCCTCGAGCTCGCGGCGGCGCGGATCGTAGTCCGCCACCGTGATCCGCACGATCCCGCGCTCCTTCGCCAGCGCCAGCAGCCGCGAGACCTTCGCCTGGGACACCTTGGCGAACTTCGCCACCTCGTTCTGGCCGAGGCCATCGAGGTAATAGAGGCGGGCGACGAGCCGTAGCCGATCGTCGGAATAATCATTCGGCATGTTTAGCAATTCAGCCCGGCGGCGGCCGGGGTGTCAAGGGACGCGCGGCTCCCGCCGGAGCAAAGACGCGGGTGTCCGGAGGAACCCGGGCGCGCGCGGGCGGCGGGGCACCTTGCAGCATGGGAATGCGGCATGGATATGCAGCGCCACGGGCGGCCGGGGTGATGCCGGCCGCGCGACGCGCCGGAGACACCCGCGGGGCCGCGGGCGGGGCGGGAGCCATTGGGCCCGGGACGACCGCGCCCGTGGTCCCGTCACGCGGGGGAAAACTTTCCGCGGGCTTGCTTCCCCGGCGGCGGGCGTTGTCCCTTGGTTTCCGCCATGCCGCCGCCGAATTCCGAGCCCGCCCGCTGGTTTGCCGCGGAACTCGAGCCGCACACCGCGGCCCTGCGGGCCTACCTGTCGGCGCAGTTCCGCACGCTGCCGGACGTGGAGGACATCGTGCAGGAGAGCATGGTTCGCGTGCTCCGAGCCCGCGAGCTGGGGCGCGTGGATTCCGCCCGCGCGCTCCTCTTCGCCACCGCGCGCAACCTCGCGCTCGACCTGGTGCGGCGGCAGCGCGTGATCGCGTTCGAGCCGATGACGGAAAACGCGGCTTCGTTCGTCGTGAAGGAGAGTGCCAATGTCATCGAAACCGTCTCGCGCAACGAGGAGTCCGACCTGCTGCGCCAGGCCATCGCCGCGCTGCCCGAGCGCTGCCGGCAGGTCGTCACGCTCCGGATGGCGTACGGCCTCTCGCAGCGCGAGATCGCCGCGCGCCTCGGCATCACCGAGAACACCGTCGAGCGTCAGATGGGGAAGGGCGTGCGGCGCTGCACGGAGTTCTTCGCCCGGCACGGCCTGCCCTGAGAATGCCCATGGGTGATGCGCGCAAGTCGAGCGACGAACAGATCGCCCGGGAGGCGGCTGGCTGGATCGCGCGCCGCGACCGGGGTCTCGCGCCGGTCGAGCAGGACGACTACCTCCAGTGGCTGCGCGAGGATCCCCGCCGGGCCGCTGCGATCGCCCGGCACGAGGAGACGGTCCGCCGGCTGCAGTCGCTGCGACACTGGGAGCCGGCGGGCAGCAGCGAACCGAATCCCGACCTTTTCGCGCGACCGCGACCGCGATGGCGTCGCGGCGTCGCCGCCGGTGTGCTCACGGGCGCGATCGCGGCCGCCTGGGCGGTGGCGCTCTGGTGGCGCCCGCCCGGGCCGGCGCCGGCCCAGGAGCCCGTGGCGGCGGCGAGCGCGTTCCTGCGGCACAACGAGCGGCAGGTGCTGACCGACGGCTCGACGGTGGAACTGCGCGACGGCAGCCGGATCGAGGTCCGGTTCACGCCGCAGGAGCGCCGGGTGCGGCTCACGGGCGGCGAGGCGCACTTCACCGTGGCGAAGAACCCCGCCTGGCCGTTCATCGTCGAGGCCGGCCAGGTCGCGGTCCGGGCGGTCGGCACCGCGTTTGCGGTGCGCTTCGACGCCGCCGAGGTCGACGTCGTCGTGACCGAGGGCCGCGTGCGGCTCGAGCCGACGGAGCCGCCGGGCGGGGGTCCGGCCCGGCCGCTGCCGGTACTCGCGACCGCCGAGATTCCCGCCAGCCATCGCGTGCTCGTCTCGCTGGCCCCCGCCGCGCCGGCTCCGGCGGTGACGCCCGTATCCAACGAGCAGATGCGCGAGGCGCTCGCCTGGCAGGCGCCCCGCTTCCAGTTCTTCGAGACGCCGCTGGCCGAGGCGGTGGCGGAGTTCAACCGGCGCAACCGCGCGCAGATCGTGCTGTCCGACCCGGCGCTGGCGGAGGTGCCCATCGGCGGCACCTTCCGCGTCGACAACGTCGAGGGCTTCGTGTCGCTGCTCGAGCTGACGCTCGGCGTGCGCGCGGAGAAGCGGGGGGGCGCCCATGTGCTTGGCCCCGCCCGCTGATCACCGCCGGCGGGGACGCGCGGGCCGGACGCCGCGGCGCGCGCTGGCCCTGCTGGCCCTGGCGTGGGTCGTCGCCGCCGGCCGGGCGGGCGCGCAGGAGATTCCCGCGGAGCGGCCCCGCGCCCGGCCGCCCTCGATGCTCACGGGCCGGGCCGAGTGGGAGAAGAGCGCGGACCTCTTCCGGCACCTCGCCGTGCCGCCGGCGCCGCCGCTTTTGCCGGACGAGGCGCTGAAGACCTTCCGGGTCGCGGCAGGCTACCGGCTCGAGCTGGTGGCGGCAGAGCCGCTGGTTCAGAATCCGGTCTTCTTCGAGTTCGATCCCGACGGCCGCATCTGGGTGGTCGAGTACCAGGGCTACATGCTCGACGTGCAGGGGCGCGGCGAGGGCGACCCGATCTGCCGCGTCGTGGTGCTCGAGGACACCGACCACGACGGGCGCGCCGACAAGAGCACGGTTTTCCTGGACCGGCTGGTGATGCCGCGCTCGCTCTCGTTCGTGCCGGGCGGCATCCTGCTGCAGGAGCCGCCGAAGGTGTGGTTCTGCGCGGACGCCGACGGCGACCTGCGCTGCGACCGGCGCACCGAGGTGGGCACGCTCGGCGTCGCCGGCAATCCGCAGCACACGGCCAACGGCTTGCGCTACGGCATCGACAACTGGCTGCACAGCGCCGACGGCCCCGTGCGCCACCGCTGGCGCGACGGGCGCTTGATCGCGGAGGCAACCGGGCATCGCGGGCAATTCGGGGTCTCGTTCGACGAGTCCGGGCGTTTCATCACCTGCCGCGAGAGCTCGGCGCTGCACATGGACCTCATCCCGGCCGAGTACCTCGTGCGCAACCGCCACCTGGCTCAACTCACGGCGCGGGGCGGGCGCGGCTACTCCGGGACGGACGTCAACCTCGCCCGCGACGCGCAGCAGGTGTATCCCATCCGCGTCACGCCCGGCATCACGCTGGGCGCGCGCGAGCTGCGCCCGGACGGGCGGCTCCGCACCTACACGATCGCGTCAGGCGCCTGTTTCTACGACGGGGATCAGTATCCGGAAGATGCGCACGGCAACGTCTTCGTGCCCGAGGCCGGCGGTCACCTGATCGGGCGGCTGAAGCTGACGCCCGGCATCCGGCCCGTCGCGTCCCGGTTCCACCCGGAGGAGCAGGAGTTCCTGGCGTCGACCGACGAACGCTTCCGGCCGGTCAACGCCCGCGTGGGACCGGATGGCGCCCTCTATGTCGCCGACCTGTACCGCGGCATCATCGAGCACGTGATCTTCATGGTGCCCTGGATCAGCGACCAGATCCGCGACCGCCGGCTCGACACCGGCCAGGGCATGGGCCGGCTCTATCGCGTGGTGCGCACCGACCGGCCGATCGAGCGGCGGCCGCCGGGGCTTTCGCGTGCGACGACCGCGGAACTCATCGGGCACCTCGGGGCGGCGACGGGCTGGTGGCGGCTCACGGCGCAACGGCTGCTGGTCGAGCGCGCCGATCCGGCGGCGGTGCCCGGGCTCGAGGCCCTCGTGCGCACGGACGACCGGCCGCTCGCCCGCCTGCACGCGCTCTGGACCCTCGACGGGATGGAGCGGCTCTCGCCGGCGGTGAAGCTCGCGGCCCTGGCGGATCCGGACGAGCGCGTGCGCGCCGCGGCGTTCCGCCTGTGCGAGCGGGGGCTCGATCCGGCGGGCGACGCCGCGCTGCGGGATCACCTCGCGCGCGCGGCCGACGACCCGAGCGAACGCGTGCGGCTCCAGGCGACCCTGACGGCCAGCGCCCTGACGGGGGACGACGCGCTGCCGTTGCTGGCGCGGCTGGCGCGCAGTGCGGACGACCCGTTGTTTCCGATCGCGGCGCTGACCGGGCGGCAGGATCGGGAGGGCGAGCTGTTGCAGCACCTGCTGGCGACCGCGGGCGCCGCCGCCGGTTCGCCGCGCGAGCGGGCGCTGGTCGATTTCGTGGCGCAGTGCGTGCTCGAGGCGAGATCCTCCGACGCGGCCATGGCGTTGCTCGATGTGCTGTCTGCGACTTCGCCGCCCGCCTGGCAGCGCGAGACGCTCCTGCAGGCACTGTCCGCCTATGCCGCCACGCTCCGGCGCAACACGCCGCCGCTGCCGCTGCCGCGCGCGCCGCAGGGGCTCGTGGCGCTCGCGCGCGGTCCCGACGCCGCGACCCGCCAGACCGCCTACCGGGTGCTGGAACTCTTCACCTGGCCGGGCGTCGCGGTGGCCTCGCTGGCCGGCGCGGAGACGTCGCCCCTTTCGCCCGCGCAGCGCGCGCGGCTCGAGCGCGGACGCGAGACGTATGCCGCGCTGTGCGCCGCCTGTCATCAGCCCCACGGCGGCGGAGCGGCCAGCCTGGCGCCGCCGCTCGCGGGCAGCGACTGGGTGGAGGGCGCGCCCGAGCGCCTGGTGCGCGTGGTGCTGCACGGCCTTTACGGCCCGGTGCAGGTCAACGGCCAGACCTGGAATCTGGCGATGCCGGGGCTCGGCGGCGCGCCGGGCATGGATGACGAGAAGGTCGCCGGCGTGCTGACCTACATCCGCCGCGCGTGGGGCAACGCGGCCGACCCCGTCTCGCCCGCGCTGGTCCGGGAGGTCCGCGCCGCGAGCGGCCAGCGCACGCTCCCGTGGACCGACGCGGAGCTGCAGGAACTCGGCGGCACCGCGGCGGCCGTCACGCCGTCGCCGGTGGCGGTGCAACGGCCCGCGGCTTCCGGGGAGATCGTGCTGCCGGCGCGCGAAGCGCGCGTCTTCGGCCAGCGGCTCGGTTACCGGCCGGCGCTCGACGTGCTCGCGCCGTGGACCGTGGCCGAGGACATGGTGGAGTGGCGGGTGGAGTTGCCCGCGGCCGGGAAGTACGAGGTGCTCGTCACGCTGGCGGCGGATGCGACGTCGGCCGGCGACTTCTATGTGGTCGAGACCGAGTCCGGCCGGGTGCGCGGCGAAGTGCGCGCGACCGGCGACTACGCCACCTTCCAGGAACAGCCGGCCGGCGAACTCGCGCTGCGCGCCGGCGTCAACCGCGTCCTGCTGCGACCGGACGGGCCGCTGACGAAGGAGCTCGCCGACGTCCGGGGCGTGCGGCTGGTGCCGCTGCGGGCCCGCCCATGAATGGCGCCGGCACGAGCACGCGTCGGACCTGGTTGCAGGGGCTCGGTGGCCTGCTCGGGGGGGCGGCGCTGCGGGCGGC
>CALFZM010000265.1 GCA_937952235.1 uncultured Opitutia bacterium
TAGCCGGTGTTCCAATCCAGCTTGAACGGACCGTAGGTGTGTTCCCCCGCAAGCGAGCCGAGCCACTGACGCACGATGTAGCTGTTGGGTCCTGTCGTGCTGACGTCCACCAGCGTGTTGTTGGCCGCATTCGTAAGGTACGTCGCGGTGCTGAGTGGCCGCACGGAAGTCACGGTCTCGGTCCAGCCTGGATTGATGCCCGTCACGAGGGAGGTCGCGCTCGGCACGGCGGGGGCCGAGCCGGTGTAGGCGCGCATCGTGTAGCCCCGCCTCATCCGCTCGATGTTGTGATTGAAGAGGGTGTTGACGGTAAGCCGGGAGTTCTCCGCCAGCCGGTACTCGGTCTTCAGGGCGATGTTTTTCTGGAAGCGGTTGTTGAAGTTATTGCGGACGCTGTAGTCCCAGACGTAGGCCGGCGACGCCGTCGTGGCCTGGCGGTTGCGGGTCACAATCACGCCTCCGATCGCGTTCTCGCTATAGCGGACATTCGCCTGCACGCCGAGATTCTGATCGCCGCCGAAGACGCTGAAGAGTTCCTGGTAGTTCAGGGTGAAGAGCGGATGGTAACGATGCTCCGCCCGGAGGGGAATCTGCTCGGTGAAGGGCGCCGCGGCGCGAATCGTGGAACTGAAATTGACGCGCCGCTTTTCCTTCATGGTCAGCGTCGAGCGGGTCTTCAGGTTGAGGTTGCCGCCCAGCGAGTCGGCGCTCGCATCGGGGGTCAGCCCCTTGATCATCTCCATCTGCTCGTACATGGTCGCCGAAACGGTGTGCAGTTCCAGCGCGCGATTCGTGCCGATGCTGGGCATGCGCTGGCCGTCCATCGTCACCGTGTTCAGGTTGCCGGGCATGCCCCGGACCTGCATCGCGTAATTGAGGCCCTCGTCCTGGGTGAGCGGCGCGACTCCCGGCAGGCGCATGACCACCTCGCCCACGCTCATGTTCGGCAGATTGCCGAAGGAATCCATCGCGACGACGTTCTTCACGTTCTCGGCGTTGCGCTGCATCGTCAGCGCGAGCGCATTGCCCTCGCGCTCGCCCGTGACCTTGAACGCGTCGAGCTGGTAGATGCCGCTGGTAAGCTCGACGTCCCGGTTCGCGCGCTGCCCCTCTGTAACCGTCACGGGGATACGCGCCGCGTCGAGTCCGATGTAGCTCACCTGCAGCTCATGCGCGCCCGGAGGAAGTCCGGCGAGCACGTAGCGGCCCGAGTTGTCCGTCTGCACGGACAGGCCGAGCGCCGGGATGGCGACCGTCGCGCCCTCGAGGTTGAGTTTCGTGACGGCGTTGCTGACGAAGCCCGAGACGACGCCGGTGCCGCGGCTGGCACTGGCGGAGGTCTGGGCGAGGGACGCGGGGACGAGGCAGACGGCCGACGCCGCGGCGATTCCGACAAGCAGACGGAGGGAGTTCATGGTGCGGGGGAAAAGGGACACGGGACCGGCAGCTCGACCGGGCGCGCAGGGCGGGGCGAAGTAACCGGATGGTCACCGGGCCGGGTAGTCAAACCGAAATCCGGTGTCACAGGAGGAGGAGTGGTGGGAAGTTGCGCCCTCGCGTGCAGCACAAGGGGTGCCGGCTCGGCAACGCCGGCAAATCTCTACCGGCGCGCGCGCCATTCCATCACTTCGGATGGTGCGACTGGCAGGCGGCGGGTGCGAAAGAGGTACGCCCCGGGCCTCGCGCTGGCATCGCGAGTGCACTTGGACGTTGCGGGCCATCCGGCGCGATGTCCCCCGTCCCGTTCAGTTCGTCTCGCCGCGGCCGCCCTGCGTTGGCGGCTCGGGCGAACGTTGCCTCCTCCCCGTCGCCCTTCCGCCCGGAAATCAACCGCCCTCCGCCATGCCTCGCCGCCTCCTCGCCGCCGTCCTGATTGCGCTCACCGCTTCGATCGCCGCCTCGCCGACGCCGCTGCGCGCCGCCGCGGCCGGGGCCACGATCACCGGGCAGGTCAGCAACGCCGCCACGCAATTCTTCCTCGACGGCGCCGTCGTGCTGCTGGCCGGGACGAACCGGGCCGTCACCACCGACCGGGAAGGTCGGTACCAGCTCACCGGGGTGCCGGGCGCGAGCGCGACGCTCGAAGTGAGCTTCCCCGGTCTCGACCCGCAGACCCTCACGGTGGCATTCGAGCCGGGCCAGACGGTGGTGCGCAACGTCGAGCTGACGGCGGGCATCTACAAGATGGAAGCGTTGCGCATCGTCGGCGATCGCGAGGGCAGCGCGATGGCGGTGACCCGACAGCGGGCGGCGGCCAACGTGAAGAACGTCGTGGCCACCGACGCGTTCGGCACGCAGACCGAGGACAACGTGGGCAGTTTCCTGCAGCGACTGCCCGGCCTGTCCGCCGAGTTCTCCACCGGGAGCGTGCGCGAGGTGATGGTGCGCGGCATCGACTCCAACCTCAACACGGTCGAGCTCGACGGCGTGCAGCTCGCCAACAACAATTCCTCCGGCACGAACCGCTTCTTCGATTTTCTCCAGGCCTCGATCTCGATGGTCGAGAGCATCGAGGTGACGAAGGCGCCGACGCCGGACATGCCGGCGAGCTCGATCGGCGGCAGCATCAACATGGTCACGCGCACCGCGTTCGGCCGCAGTGTGCCGCGGCAGTTTTCATACTCGGTCGGCTTCGTCCACTCCGTCGGGCGCATCGGCGGACGCGCGGAGAAGGGCTACGAGGAGCCCATCGAGGGATTCACGCCCTCCGTCAGCCTCACGTACACCGACCTCCTGGGCAGGAACCGCAACGTCGGCCTATCGCTGTCGGTCTCGCGGAACACAGCCTTCGGCAGCTCCGAGGATGTTCTGCTCAGCTATGAAGCGACCACCGCGCGCCCGGCCTTCATCCGCACGTTCGCGTCGCGCCCGGTGGCCGTGCAGGGTCCGCACACGCGTCAGAACGAGAGCGTCAAACTCGAGTTCAAACTCAGCGAAGCCACCGTCCTCACGCTCAACGCGACGCACAATCTCTACCTCGAGGTCAACGACACGCGCGCCTTCAACCTCCAGGCGGCGAACAGCCGCGCGAGCTACGCCCCGGGGTTCAGCGAACAGTACACGCAGGCGCTGCCGCTCCCCACGACGCTCGCGAACATGGCCGAGACCTCGTACGACAACATCTCCCACAACTTCCGCTACTCGGCCTCGGCCGTCTACCGGAAGGATGCCTGGGTGATCGACGCGCTGGCCTCGGCGTCGTTCTCCAGCGGCATCCAGAACTGGGGCGGGGACTACGACCGCTACCTGCGCTGGAAGCGCAAGCCCAAGGCCGCGCTCAACATCTCCGGCCTGACCAACATCGGATTCATCATCGACCGGCGGCAGGATGGCGCCTGGCCGACCGTCACGCAGACGGCGGGCGCCGACATGTACAACCTGGCCAACTACACGACCCTGACTCTCCAGGACAACAACCGGATCGCCGACGCCCGCATCCTCGAGGGGCGGGTCAACTTCCGGAAGAACTTCGCCCTGGCCGTGCCGGCCTTCATCAAGTTCGGCGGCCAGTGGCAGCGGCAGGACCGCGATCGCGACTACGACTATTACAGCTACACCTTCGCCGGCCCGGGCGGCCTCGGCCAGTTCGTCGACCGGCGCGACTGGGTCAATGAGCGCATCAGTGGCGTGCGCCAGGGCCCGTGGGCGGACCTGCTGTATGTCGCGCAGCACCGGAAGAACAACCCGGCCCAGTGGACGGAGGACCACTACTACCACTACTCGCAGAAGCATCTCAACCAGGTCGATTTTCGCGAGGAGATCGGCAGCGCGTACCTGATGGGCAACGTCCAGATCGAACGGCTCAACATCCTGGCCGGTCTCCGGTTCGAGGATACGAGCCTCCTCGCCAACGGGCCCATCCGCCGGGTCACGCCCGCCGAGCAGGCGCGGCGCAGTGCGTGGGTCGGCCCCGTGACCGAGCCGGAGGCGCGTCGGCGCGCCGAGGCGGAGTTTGCCCAGCGCAGCAGCAACAAGGGTGGCTACGAGAACGTCTTCCCGGGCGTCCACTTCAAGTACGCGGCGAAGAACGGCCTGGTCGCTCGCGCGAGCTATTCCACGAGCATCGGCCGTGCGCCCATCGCCTCGCTCATCCCGACGGTGAGCGTGAGCGATTCCGCCCAGACCATCAGCCTCGCCAACACCGGCCTCAAGCCGCAGTTCTCCGACAACTTCGACCTCAATCTCGAATACTACTTCGAGCCGGTCGGGCTCTTCTCCGTCAGCGGCTTCCTCAAGGAGGTCAGCGGCTTCATCTACACGGACAGCAGCCAGTTCGTCCCCTTCGGGCCCAACAACGGCTTCGAGGGCCTCTACGAGAACTACCGCATCTCCACGACCGCCAACGGCGGCAGCGCCCGCTACCGCGGCATCGAGTTCAGCTACCAGCAGCAATTCACCTTCCTGCCTGGCATTCTGCGCGGCCTGGGCGTGAACGCCAACTTCACCCGGCTTTCGACCCAGGGTGATTACGGCGGCACCGTCGCGACGACGCAGGTCGCGGGCTTCCGCCCGAAGACCGCCAACTTCGCCCTGACCTACCAGCTCAACCGGTTCCGCTTCAGCGCGCAGGCCAACTGGGTCGACACCTACCTCATCTCGGTCTCGACCAATGCGGCCTCGATCACCTATGAGTCGCCCCGCACGTTCGTCTCCGCCAAGTTCAGCTACCGGGTCTCGTCCCGGACGACGCTCTACCTCAACCTGGACAACCTCACCAAGGAACCCGTGAACAACCGCTATACCGGCTACCCCGACCGCACCTCGATCACGCGGCAGTTGTATCCGTCGGTCGGGTTCGGCGTGCAGGGCCGGTTCTGAACGTGCGCCCGGGGTTCTTCCTCCCTTCGACCGGACGACGCGCGGCGGGAGCCTGGCTGGCCGGCACGCTGGCGCTGCTCGCGGCCGGTGGGCAGGCCGCGGCCGCCCCACCGGGCCAGGACCTGAGGCTTTCGTATCGCTCGCTGGTCGATGGCACCGACCAGCCCTACCGCCTTTACGTTCCGGCCGCCTATGACGGCGCGAGCGCATGGCCGCTGGTCATTGCCCTGCATGGCACGGGCGGCGACGAGAACTCGCTCTTCGAGGACAAGCGCCTGCCCGCGGATGAGCTCAGGCGCGTGGCGGAGAAGCACGCCGTCCTGATGGCCACGCCCCACGGCCGCGGCACCACCGAGTACCGCGGCATCGGCGAGAACGACGTCTTCTGCGTCCTGGCCGACCTGCAGCGGCGCTTCCGCGTGGATCCCGACCGGATCTACCTGACCGGCCAGTCCATGGGCGGCACCGGGTCCGCCTATCTCGCCCTCCATCATCCCGACCTGTTCGCCGCCGTCGCCCCGCTCGCGGCCGCCTACAGTTTCCCCTGGCTGGCTGCGAACGGACGCCATGTCCCGTTCTGGTGGCTGCAGGGCGCGAAGGATTCCGACTTCTACCTCGCGGGCGTGGCGCAGGGCGTCGAACGCATGCGCCGGCTCGGACAGGATGTGCGCTATGACCTGATTCCCGAAGGCCGGCACGAAGCGGGCCTGCTGCGGATCGACGACGCGGTGGGCTGGCTCGTGCAGCACCGGCGCGTGGCGCACCCGCGGGAATATGTATTCGAGGTCGATACGCCGCTGCACGGGCGCGCATATTGGACGGAGGTCAGCCAGATCGAGCGGCCGGGCCGCATGGCCGTGGTCCGGGCCCGGGCGCCGGATCGCCGTCGCGTCGAACTGGGGCTGGAGAATGTCGGCGTCGCCGCGCTCCTCCCGGACGCCAGGGTGTTCGACCTGACCGAGCCTCTCGCGGTCGCGATGAACGGTGCCACGGTCTTCACCGGCGTGCTGGGCGAGGAAAGGCAGCTGCGCGTCGCGCGCGAAGGTCCCGGCTGGCGGGCCACCCTGGAGCCGCTGCGCCCGCGCGACGTCACCGCCTATCGTATCCACCCGGTAGCGACGGCGCCGGAGGCGCTGGACAACACCGGCGTCGAAGCGCGCCTCGCCAACTGGATCACGGACGCCCTGCGCGCGGCGACGGGGGCCGACCTTGCGCTGTACAACCGGGTCCACGACCGCGGGCGTGGATTGCCGGCCGGCACCGTCGATATCGTCGACCTCATCCAATGCAGCCTGCCGTTCGACCAGCACCTGGTGACGGCGGAGCTCACCGGCCGGGATCTGCTCGAGATACTCGATGCCAACGTGCAGACGGCAGCACAGCTCGCGGCGATCCCGCCTGAACGCCGGCATGCGGCCAACCGCCTGGTGCAGGTTTCCGGGTTTCGATATCACTTCGACCCCGCGAGACCCGCGGGGCAGCGCATCGTGTGGAGCAATCTCCAGCCGGACCGGCGTTACCAGGTCGTGATGGAGGGGCAGGTCGTGCAACGGGAGACGCTGCAACTGGCCGGGCGCTTCCGCCAGCTCTCGCACCGGCAGTCGGAGATCGCGTTTACCACCGCCCTTTACGGTCACGCGCGGCAGAGGGGGAAGATCGAGGCGCGGATCGAGGGGCGGGTGGTGCGGGTCGGAGGCCCATGACCCGTCAACGCCTAGCGCTCGCCGGCTGCGTGGGCTGCGTCGCCCTGGCCGCCCTGTGCGGCCGGCCGCTCCGGGCGGCGGAGGCCGGGCGGCTGGACCGGCGCAACCTGCTCGAGTTCCGCACCGCAGCGGGGGAGATCGTGCCG
>CALFZM010000266.1 GCA_937952235.1 uncultured Opitutia bacterium
CCCCGCTGCCCCCCCGCCCCCCCGCCGGCTCGGTCAATCCGCCCAGCCATCTCGCGGTCGACGCCACGGGCCGCGCGCTCCTCGCGGCCAACTACCGCGACGGCTATGTCGCCAGCATGCGGATACAACCCGACGGCACGACGGACGCCCCCGGCACGATCCCGCACGAGGGGCGGGGACCGCATCCCACGCGCCAGGAGAAACCCCACCCTCATTCCGTCACGGTGTCGCCCGACAACCGGCACGTGCTCGTCGCCGACCTGGGACTCGACCGCATCTTCACCTACGCGCTCGACCCGGCCACGGCGCGGCTCGCGGTCGTGACCTCCATCGCCACCGCGCCCGGCGCCGGACCGCGCCACGCCGCTTTCAGCCCCGACGGCCGGCAGGTCTACGTCATCAACGAACTCGCCGGCACGCTCTCCCGGTACGACTATGATCCGGCGGGCGGCACCCTGCGGCACCGGCAGACGGTCCCCACCCTCCCCGCCGGCTTCACCGGCGAGAATCTCGCGGCCGAGGTCCGCGTCCATCCGAACGGCCGCTTCGTCTACGGCTCGAACCGCGGCCACGACAGCCTGGCGGCGTTCGCGGTCGACGCCGCCACGGGCGCACTCACGCCTCTCGGCCACACCCCGTCCGGCGGACGGACACCGCGCAATTTCGCCCTGTCACCCGACGGCCGCTGGCTGGTCTGCGGGCACCAGGACACACCGCTCGTGACCGTTTTCCGCGTCGACCCCGCCACCGGCCAGCTCACGCGGACGCCCGCTGCCGCCGCGGTCCCCGCGGTCGTGTGCGTGCTGTTCCATTCCTGAAGGTGCAACGCGCAAAGGGCGCGCACCGGTCGGCAAACGATGCGCATAAAATCGTCTTCTGCGCGCCCGCCTCGCTCCTGTTAGTATCTTATCACCCTTTCCGCGTTCCCGGGTCCCGTTGACTCCCCTGCGCGGCAGGTCCACTTTTTACATCCACCCATGGTCAGCCCGAACACCCCCGAAACCCCGGGAGGCGCCAGCAGTCCCTCAGGCGCAGCCCGCTCCATTCACGACGTCGTCATCCGGCTCGCCGGCAATTCCCAGGACGGCATCCAGTCCGTCGGCGGCTTCCTGGCCCGCCTCGCGGGCCGCAGCGACCAGGACATCATGACGTACATGACGATCCCGTCCACGATCTCGGGCGGGCCGTCCATTTTCCAGGTGCGGATGGGCACCGGCGACATCCTGTCGGCCGGTGACCGTGCCGACATGCTCGTCGCGTTTTACCAGCACAGCTACGACGCGCACATCGGTTCGCTCCGGCCGGGCGGCGTGTTGTTGTACGACAGCGACCACGTCAAACCGGCGCCGGACGACAACCGGTTCACCAACGTCGCCGTGCCGATCACGACCGCGACGGTGGAGGCCGTGGGCGGCACCTCGAAGGACAAGGGCAAGAACATCTTCGTCCTGGGGCTGATCGCGCGCGTCTTCGACCTCGACGTGGCCAAGCTCGCGGCGCTGATCAAGGAGCGCTTCGGCGGGAAGAACGAGGACGTGGTGCGCAATGCCATGCTGGCCTTCGACGCCGGTTATGCCTGGCCGCAGAACAATCTCCGCGACCTCTTCTTCCGTTTCGAGGCGATCGACCGTGCGACGCAGAGCACCGGGCGCCCCCAGATCACGATGGACGGCAACACCGCCATCGCCTTCGGCCTGATCACCGCCGGGGTTCGCCACGGCGCCGGTTACCCGATCACGCCGTGGTCCTCGATCATGGAGACGTTGCGCACGGAGCTGCCAAAGTACGGCGGAATCTTTGTCCAGTGCGAGGACGAGATCGCGGCGGTTTCCACGGCGCTGGGCTTCTCCTACACCGGCCAGCTCGCGATCACCGGCAGCGCCGGCCCGGGGCTTTCGCTCAAGATGGAGGCGCTCGGCTGGGCGGTCATGGCCGAGATGCCGCTCATCGTCGTCAACGTGCAACGCGGCGGCCCTTCGACCGGCATGCCGACCAACGTCGAGCAGAGCGACCTCATGCAGGCGATCTACGGCAGCCACGGCGACACGCCGCGCGTGGTGCTCGCGCCGAAGAATGTCGAGGACTGCTATTACATCGCGATCGAGGCGGCCCGGATCGCCCGCGAATATTCCACGCCCGTGTTCATTCTCACCGACATGGGCCTCTCGAGCCGGATCGAGGCGTTCGACGAGCCGGATCTCTCCAAGCTGATGGTGGAGGCCAAGCCTGACCGCTCGCCTCGCGGGACGGATTTCAAACCCTACCCGCTCGACCGCATCACGCGCCACGCGCCGCCGGGCGCCAGGATCGAATCGGGCAAGTATCCCACGGTCACCGGCCTCGAGCACGACGAGCTGGGACACCCGACCGGCAGTCCCAAGCTGCACATGCAGATGACCGCCAAGCGACGCGACAAGATCAAGGCGCTCGCCGCCTCGCTCCCCGCGCCGGAGCACGCCGGCGACGAGGCCGGCGATGTCCTGCTCGTCACCTGGGGCTCGAGCTGGGGGCCGGGCCGCGAGGCGCTGGGCCGCATTCGCAATGCCGGCGTCAAGGCCGGCCACCTGCACCTCCGTCACATCCATCCGCTGCCAAACGGCCTCGAGGCGACGTTCGCCCGGTTCAAGAAGATCGTCGTCGCCGAGCTCAACGACGAGGGCCTCTACGGTTTCGGCCAGCTCGCCATGATGCTGCGGGCCCGTTACGCCAATCCCAACATCGTCAGCGTCACCAAGACGGACGGCCTCACCTTCAAGGTGAGCGAACTGGTCGCCGGCGTCGCCCACCACGCGCAGCACCCCGCGCTCGAAGCCAGCACCGGCACCGCCGCGAAAAGCGTCCTCGCCCAGGGCTGAACGCCCTGGGAGGCACGGAGCCAGGGCGGGAGGCGACAGGTACTCACCACGCCTTTCCTCCCCCGGCCCCTCGCCTCCTGCCAGATTCCATCGCCCATCGCCCATAGCCCATAACCCCTTTCTCCCATGTCTTCCGCCGTCGCCACTCCCCCGCCGCCTCCGGGCGCGCCGCTCACCAAGAAAGCCCTGACTGCCGACCACCCGACGTGGTGCCCCGGCTGCGGCGACTTCGCGGTGCTCGCGTCCTTTTATCGGGTGCTCGAGAAGCTCCAGTACCCGCACGAAAAGATCGTGACGTTTGCGGGCATCGGCTGCTCCTCGCGCTTCCCCTATTTCGTCAATACGCACGGCGGCCATTTCATCCATGGCCGCGCCCTGCCCTTCGCCGCCGGGATCAGCCTCGGCAATGACGACCTCCATCTCTTCGTCTTCGGCGGCGACGGCGACGGTTTCTCGATCGGCGGCAATCACCTCGTCCACACCGCGCGCAAGAACATCAAGATGACGTACGTCATCATGGACAACTCGGTGTACGGCCTGACCAAGAAGCAGACCTCGCCGACTTCGCCGCTCGGCTTCAAGACCAAGACCGATCCCACCGGCGCGATCGACCAGCCGATCAATCCGATGCGCACGCTGATCAACAGCGGCGCGACGTTCGTCGCGCGCAGCCACGCCACGCAGGTCAATCACATGGTCGAAATGATGCTGCGGGCGGCAAAACACGACGGCTTCTCGGTCGTCGAGATCCTCTCGGAGTGCGTGGAATTCTTCGAAGGCGCCTTCGACGCCGCCGTGCCGCGCAAGGGTGGAGCGTGGTCGCTGATCGAGGAGAAGAAGCACGACGGCACGCCCGAGGACGAGAAGCGTCACGACACCTCCGACGAGATCGCGGCGTTCAAGCTCGCGATGCAGCCCTGGCCCGGGGTGTTCGGCGTCTTCTACGAGAACAAGACCCGGAAGACCAAGAACGCGCTCGAGGCTGACCTCGTCGTGAAGGCGAAGGAACGCACCAAGAACGCGTCCGACCTCGCGCTGCTCCAGGCGACGTTCGCCCGGATGCGATAACGCGAATCGGCCCGCCGCGCCGCCGGCGGATACGTTCCCGCGGACAGAAAGAGGCCCCGGATCCCATCGTCGATCCGGGGCCGCTTGTTTTCGACCGCACGGGCGGCCGAAAAGAGAGAACGGAGAACCGCGCGTCAGCCCGTCGGCTTGCGCTCGACCACGGCCTTGATCTGGGCGGCGACGGCCTTGGGATCTTCGTTGACCCGCACCCACCAGCGGCCGCCCTCGCGCTTCAGGGATTCGGCGTCGGTGTCGGACTCGCTGCCAATCGTCACCTGGTAGTGGATCTCCGCGGAGTCCGCATCGACGGACCGGACGAAGATGATCGTCACCTTCGCATCCTTGAGCATCTCGAAGAACTGCGGGTTGCTCCCCGTCACGAGACGCTGCAGCCCGGCATAGGCCTCGATCGGCGAGATCGACTCGCGCGCCTTGCCCACCGTCCGGCCGAAGAACGTGCTCAGCATCTCCTGCACCTCCTTCGCCGGATTGGCCTGGGCACCGAGCAGCACCGGCAGGAGCGCCGCCTTCGTTTCCTCCAGATCGCTGGGGAGGACCTCGGCGGCGGCCTTGGCGAAGTCCTTTTTCGAGTAGGCGCTCCAGTACCGCTGGAACGTGTCCTCGACCGGGTTGGAAGCCGCCGCGTATCCAGCGGCGGCGAAGCTCAGTACGACGAGAAATACGAAGGCCTTCTTCATGGTGGGGAATCACGAAAGGAGGCCAGCCGGCCAATGCAAGGCGAGCCCGATCTTCGACTCCGACGGACGCGTACCCGGTGGAGCGGCCCCCGAAGCGACCCTCCCCCCTTACAGTTCTGTAATGCTCGCGCAAGGGTCCCGCCATCCCCGTGTGGCATCCTGCTGCCATCAACCAATCGCATTCCTCTCATGACTTCTCCGACATCCTCCACCCCTTCCCCCCTTAACCGCCGGAAGACCCTGTGGGTCGCAGGCGCGCTCGCCCTCGCGGGTGCGTTCGCCGCCGGCGCGCAATCTGCCAGCTCCGACTCGAAGCCCGCGGTTGACGTCAAGCGCGACAGCCAGCCCGTCAACCGCGGGCCCCTCGAGACCGGCAGCTTCTCCAGCGTCGTGAAATCGGTCGCCCCGAGTGTCGTGAAAATCACGACCTCCACCAAAGCCAAACGGATGGCCGGCCAGACCGGGTCGTTCCCGGGCTTCGAGCATCCGATGTTCCGCGACTTCTTCGGCGGCCGCGTGCCCGAGATCCAGGCCCCGCCGCAGCAGGGGCTCGGTTCCGGCGTCATCATCAGCGCCGACGGCTACGTCGCCACCAACAACCACGTCATCCAGGGTGCCGACGAAGTGATCGTCGCGCTCGACGATGGACGCGAGTTGAAGGCCCGGGTGGTCGGACGCGACCCGCAGACGGACATCGCCGTGATCAAGGTTGAGGCCAGGGACCTGCCCGCAATCACCTTTGCCGACTCGACGAAGATCGAGGTGGGGGACCGCGTGCTCGCCATCGGCAATCCCTTCGGGATCGGCGAAACGGTGACCACCGGCATCGTCAGCGCCAAGGGCCGCCGCCCGGGCCTGGGTTTGGATTATGAAGACTTCATCCAGACCGACGCGGCGATCAACCCCGGTAATTCCGGCGGCGCGCTCGTCGACGTGCAGGGCCGGCTGGTCGGCATCAACACGGCCATCCTCAGCCGCAGCGGCGGATTCCAGGGCGTGGGCCTCGCCGTCCCCTCCAATCTCGTCAGCCAGGTGGCTGACGGTCTCGTGAAACACGGCAAGGTCGCCCGTGGTTACCTGGGCGTGGGCCCGCAGGACCTCACGCCCACGCTGGCTGAATCGCTCGGGCTGAAGGGCAAACGTGGCGCCGTGGTGGCCGACGTCGTCCCGGACAGCCCCGCGGCGAAGGCTGGGCTGAAGAACGGCGACGTCATCACCGCCGTCAACGGCGAGCCGGTGGAGGACGCCAACCGCCTCACCTTCGCGATCGGCGCGATCGCTCCCGGCACGAAATTCGACCTCGAGGTCGTGCGTGACGGCGACACCCGCGAGATCACAGTCACCGCCGCCGAGCGTCCGTCCAACCTCGCCCGGGCCCGCGACGGCCGCGGCCCGCGGGGTGGCGATGAAGAACTCGCCGCCAATGACGAGGGCGTGCTCAACGGCGTCGCGGTGGACGACCTCAATCCGCAGGTTCGCGGCCGGCTCAACCTCCCCGAACGGCTCAAGGGCGCGATCGTCACCCACGTCGAAGCCGATTCCGCCGCGGCCCGCGCCGGCATCCGCGCCGGCGACGTGATCCTCGAGATCAACCGCCGCCAGGTCACTTCCGCGAGCGACGCGGTCGAACTCAGCCGCAAGGCCGAGGATCGCAAGACGCTCCTGCGGGTCTTCTCCCGCGGCACCACGCGCTTCGTGGTCGTGGATGAGACGGAAAAGGCCGCCGGTTGATCCGGCTCCTCGCAAATCTTGAAGGTTGGTAGTGGTGCTGTGACTAGACGACGGCCCCGGTCTCCCAGGAGATCGGGGCCGTTTCCGTCCCAGACGGATAAGGCTGCCGATGCCGGCAAGCGGCCCACGAAGAAAGACCAGCTTAGACGGGATGGACACGATCGCGTCCGTCACTCCAGCCCGTCGCGAGGCACCTCCTGCGCCTTCGCCGCCTCTATCCTGTAAATCCTGTTCATCCTGTCTCCCCTCTGCTCACCCGCCCGTCGCTGATCCAAGACCAAGACCTTTTGGGACAGGATGAACAGGATGCACAGGATGGCTCCCTTCAAACCCGCCCATTCCGCTCCCCTCGCGCCGCCTTCTCCGCCCTTCCCGCCTCCATCCTGTAAATCCTGTTCATCCTGTCTCCCCTCTCTTCACCCGCCCGTCGCTGATCCAAGACCAAGACCTTTTGGGACAGGATGAACAGGA
>CALFZM010000267.1 GCA_937952235.1 uncultured Opitutia bacterium
CCCGGATCGCGCGGGCCCGGCCTAAGACGCGAAGTTCAATGCCGCCGCCGCCACGCTGCTCGCGCGGGTCTTCGAGCACCAGCCGCGGCACGGCTTCTACCACTGGGACGCGTCCCTCTGCCTCGCCGGCGCCGCGCCGCTCTTCACCCGCGCCGAGGTGATGACCGGCCTGCGCCAGCTCGCACCCTTCCGCGACGCCACGCTGCTCGTGACCAACCTCCGCCCCGCCCTGCTCCCGCCCGGCGCCCGCGCGACCGCCCGCCGCCGGCGCGACTACGAGGAAGCGCTCGCGTTCATCCGCGACCTCGCCGCCGCCCGCACGGTGCGCGGTACGAACCTGCAGCTGCTTTTTCTTTAGTAGCGAGTAGTGAGGAGCGAGCCGCGAGCATGGAAGCCGGAGCAACCCTTCGACCCAACACTTCCCACTCCTCGCTACTCGCTACTCACTACTCACTCCTCGCTACTCACACCTCAATGAAAACCATCTTCCAACGCATCATCGACCGCGAGATCCCCGCGAAGATCGAACACGAGGACGAGCACTGCATCGTGTTGCACGACATCCAGCCGCAGGCACCCGTGCACCTGCTGATCGTCCCGAAGCGGGTCATCCCGCGGGTCGGCCTCGCCGGCGCCGACGATCAGTCCCTGCTCGGGCACCTTCTCCTCACGGCCGGTGTCGTCGCGAAGAAGCTCCAGCTCGCCGACGGCTTCCGGCTCGTCGTGAACAACGGGCCCCACGCCTGCGAATCGGTGCCGCACCTGCATATTCACCTGCTTGCCCGCCGCCAGATGTCGTGGCCACCGGGCTGACCGGCACGGAGAGACGATCCCTGCCGGATTGCGGCGAAAGCCTGTAACCCCGGCGTTGCCTGCCGTGTAGTGAGAGTCGCCGCGTGCCGCCTTCTCCTTCTTCTCCGCCCTCTCCGACCCTTCCCGCGGGCCGGCCGGCGGCCGATTTCATCATCGAGACCGACCGGTTGGGAAAGACCTATGGCGCGCACGCTGCCCTGGCGGACGTGACCCTGCAGGTCCCCCGCGGCACCGTCGGCCTGCTCGGGCCCAACGGGGCCGGCAAGAGCACGTTCATCAAGTGCCTGCTCAACCTCGAGGTGCCGACGAGCGGCACCGCGCGCGTGCTCGGGCGCGACATCCGGCAGGACGCACGCGCCTCCCGCGAGCGCATCGGCTACAGCCCGGAGCGCGACTGCCACATCGCGGGGCTCGCCGGCTGCGAATACGTGACGTACTGCGGGCAGCTCTCGGGCATGCCGATGCGCCTCGCCCGCCAGCGCGCGCACGAGATCCTGGATCTCGTGGGCATGGGACAGGAGCGGTACCGTCCGGTCGACACCTACTCCACCGGGATGAAGCAGCGGGTGAAGCTCGCCCAGGCGCTGGTCCACGATCCCGACGTGGTCTTCCTGGACGAGCCGACCAACGGACTCGATCCCTCGGGCCGCGAGCATATCCTCGCGCTCGTCGGCTCGCTGTGGCGCGAACTCGGCATCAGCGTCGTCATGTGCTCGCACCTGCTGCGGGATATCGAGCGGGTATGCGACCGCGTCATCATCATCGGACACGGCCGGCTGCTGGAACACGACACCATCGCGAACCTGAAGAACCGCCACCGGCGCGTCGTCGAGATCGCCCCGGCGGGGGCGCGGGAACCGTTTGCCGCCGCGCTCCGGGCGACCGGCGCCGGGGTGGTCGTCCTCCCCAATGGCAGACTCCGGGTCGAATCCACCTCGGAATCCGTCGAGTGGATACTCCAGCTCATGCAGGCCCACCGCCTGCCGCCGGCCGAGATCGTCGCCAACCCGGACGCGCTGCACGAGTTGTTCCTCAAGTCGATCGCCGACCACCATGGAAACGAGCCCCGGTCTTGACCTGAGCCGGTGGCGCGAGGCGCCGCACGGGGTCGGCTACCGCCGGCTGACGATCGCCCTGGCCGGATTGCGGCAGTTGTGGCGCACGCGCTTCTTCCGCCTGCTGCTGGCGGCCGCGTGGTTCGGCGGCAGCCTCATCGCCGCGGGCGGATTCGTCTTCAGCCAGTCGATCGCGACCGGCGGATGGCTGGAGACGCTGGCCGCGAAGATCGGGCCGCGCGCGGAGGCGGTCGTGGCGACGGCCGGCGCCGTGGTCGCGCTTTATCCGGACACCTGCGTGCACGGCGTGTTCACCGTGCTGTTCTGGGCGCACTCGTTCCTGGGGTTCTGGATCAGCCTGCTCGCCCTGACGTCCCTCGTGCCGAGCCTGATCACGCGCGATCGCTCGAGCCACGCGCTCGTGGTTTACCTTTCGCGTCCCCTCACCTCGTCTGACTACCTGCTCGGCAAGCTCGGGACCATCGTGGGGGTGCTGCTGCTCGTGTGGACCGGACCGCTGCTCCTCGGGTGGCTGCTGAGCATGCTTTTCGCCACCGATCGCGACTTCGTCGTCTATTCGTTCGGCCCCCTGCTCCGGGCGCTGGCGTTCAACGGCATCGCGACCGTGGTGCTGGCGGCGATCGCGCTCGGCGTCTCGGCCGCCGGCCGGAGCGCCCGGATCACGGTGCTGTTGTGGATCTGCCTCTGGACCGTTTTCAGCGCGATGGCGCTGCAACCGCGGGCCCCCGCTTGGGTGACGCGGATGAGCTACACCCACAACCTGGGTCAGGTGCGGCAGGAAGTGTTTCAGCTCGACCGCGCGCTCGGGGCGGCGAGCGCGGAGCTGCCGCTCCTGGACCGGAACCTCAAGGACAGCCTGGCCAGGGCGGGCCGGAAGGCCGAGTCGACGGATTTTGGCGGTGCGCTCGCGGCCCTCGGCGCTTTCGTCGTCGGCGCGTCCCTGGTCTTTCTCCGCCGGCTTCGACCCGAATGAACGCGATCATCCAGGCCGAGAATCTCAGCCGCTTCTACGGGATGATCCTGGGGCTGAACAATGTCTCGTTCACGCTGCGCCCGGGGATCACCGGCGTGGTCGGCCCCAACGGCGCGGGGAAGACCACGCTTTTCCGCCTGCTGCTCGGGCAGATCCGGCCCAGTTCCGGGCGGCTCACCGTCTTTGGCGAGGAGCCATGGAACAACCCGTCCGTCCAGGCGCGGATCGCCTACTGCCCCGAAGGCGAAGCGGTGCCCGCGGGCCTGCGGCCGCTGGAGTGGCTGGTCGGCCTGGGCATGATCTCGGGGCTTTCGGCCGGCGAGGCCGAGTCGCGGGCGCGCGCGGCGCTCACGCGCGTGCGGCTCGCCCCGGAGCACTGGCGCAAGCGCGTCACCGCGTATTCCAAGGGCATGAAGCAGCGCGTGAAGCTCGCGCAGTGCCTGCTGCACGGGCCCCGCCTCGTCATCCTCGACGAGCCGATGAACGGTCTCGATCCTATGGGGCGCGAGGACATCGGCCGCATCCTTCGCGAGCTCTCCGCCGCCGGCACCAGCGTCCTGGTCTCCAGCCACATCCTGCACGACCTCGAGGCGCTCTGCGGGGATTTCCTGCTGCTACGCTGGGGCCGCGTGCCGCGCTCGCTGAACGACGCCGCCTCGCCCGAGGCCCGCAGCCGCTGGCCGGAGGCGACGACCTTCCGCTGCGACGCGCCGGATCGCCTCGCGCGCTTCCTGTTCGACCGGGGGCTTGTACGCGGCGTCGACATCGTGGCGGACGAGGGCGTGCTGCACGTCCGCTGGAACGACCCGGCCCGTTTCTACGCTGACGGGCACTTTCCCGAGCTGCTGCTCGAGAGCGGCGTGCGCATCCTCGAGGTGCAGGCGACCGCCTCGTGGCTGGAAAAAGCGGCCGACCCGACGGTTTCCCCCGCGGCATGAACGCCCCCCCACCGCTCGAACCTCCGCCCGCGCCCGTCGCCCCGCACTGGCGCCACGCCTTCGGCGGCGTGTGGCGGCTCACGCTGCATCGCTACCTGCTGCCGGGCCGCTGGATGCTGGTGCTCGGCGGCCTCGCCGTGCTCTCCGTGCTCTGCCTGGCGGCCAGTCACCACAGTGACCCGCACGAGTATCTCGAGTGGGCCGGTGTCTTCCACGTGACGTTTCTCGTGCCCGCCCTCGCCTTCGTCGGCGCGGCCGGCGCGATGCGCGAGGAACTGAAGGCGACCGCGGTCGACTACGTCTTCACGCGTCCGATCCGGCGGCCGGCCTTCGTCGCGGGCAAGTTCGTCGCGCACCTCGTCGGCGCCCAGCTGGACCTGCTGCTTGCGCTCGGCGTGGTGGTAGCCGTCGGCGCGGGACGTGGCATCCCGATTCCCGCCGGGGCGCTGCCCACGCTGCTGCTCGGGCAGGCGCTGCTGGTGGGCGCTTTCGGCGCGCTGGGCTTCCTCGCCGGCATCGTGACGTCGCGCTACATCATCCTGGGCCTCGCGTACGCGGGGATCGTCGAGGCCGGGCTCGGGCAGATTCCCACGCAGATCAGCCGGCTCTCGCTCACGCATCAGGTGCGCGAGCTGCTCGACTCCAACCCGCTGACCACGGGCGCGGCGCTGGGGGTCGCCGGGAGCCTCGCGCTCTTCACCCTCGCCGCCCTCGCGGCCGCCGCCATTCTCCTGCACCATCGAGAACTCGGCGATTCGCCCGATTCCTGACTCCGCTGTAACCGCAGCCGCCGCTTCGGGGTACCCATGGCAGCAAACCACTTCGACCGCATGAAATCGCCTGTTCGCGCCCTCCTCTCCTCCGTCGGTCTGCTGGCCGCCCTGGCGGCCAGCGCCGCGCCCAACCCCGCCCTGGTTTCGGCCGATGCCCGCTGGCTCGTGCACGCCGACCTCGATGCCCTTCGCACCACCGTCCTCGGCCAGGAACTCGTCGCCGCCCTGGCCAAGGCGCAGAGCGGTGCGCCGGTCGGCCTCGACGCCGGGAAGCTTCTCAGGACCGTGGGCCACCTGACCGCCTACGGCAGCAACCTCACGCCCGATCCCAGCGCGATGGACGGCGCCCTCATCGCGCAGGGCACGCCCGAGCTGCGCCAGATCGCGGAAAGCGCCCTGCTCCAGGGAACGCTGGCGGAGCCCAAGGTGTTCGCCGAAGACACCACGTTCCCGTTTCCGGCCTACTCGATCAGCGATCCGAAGGCGCCGGCGGGGAAGCGCGACGACCTGCGCGTGTACGTCGCGTTTCCCCCGGGGTCCGCCATCATCGTCGGCAAGTCGCGGGCCCAACTGCTCAAGGCGCATGACGTCCTGCGCGGCGCCGCCCCCTCCCTCGCCTCCGCCGCCGCGTCCCCGCTGCGCCGGTTCGTCAGCGAGACGCCGGACGCGTATCTCTTCGCCGCCACCGTCGTCCCCACCGAGAACGTCTTTCCCGAGAACGCACCGCAGACGCGCCTGCTCCGGCTCGCGAACAGCGGGGCGCTGGCCCTCGGCGAGCGGGGAGAGAACATCGTCGCCCGCGTGGAGCTCGTCGCCTCCTCCGGGGCCAACGCCGAGAAGCTCGCGAAGATCCTCCAGGGCATGACCGCCGCGCTCTCCCTCGCGGAGACGTCGGACAAACATTTGTCCGAGTTCATCCAGGCGGCCACCGTCGCGCGCGCGGGTGATACGGTGAAGCTCGACCTCGCCTACTCCAGCGCCCGGCTCGGCGCGATGGTGCAGAGCCTGCGCACGACCATGGAGAAGCCGGCCGCGGCTCCCCAGCCTGCGCCGATCGTCAGTGGTCGCCCGCTCGCCGAGTGGTCCGCGGCCCCCGGCGAGACGCCTGCCGGAGATTCCACCGACGGCATGATCACCCGCACGATCGAGCACGCCGAGCTCAAGAACGGCGCCACCATCACGCTCGGCTGGCGGCAGGGCGGCGGCCGCGGCATCCCCTTCAAGCGCGTGGAGATCACGCCGGCGCAGGGCGGCCCGGCCCTGGTGTTCCGCCCCGACACGATGCGCGTCATCAACGTGCGCGGCGCACAGAGCGTCCAGCTCCTCTTTCCCGGCGCCGATGGCGCGCACACGCTCAAGGTCGCCTACGTCGACGATCCCGCCCGGCGCACCGCCTACGCCGTGAGCGTGCGCGACCCCCGTCCCGCCGCGTCCGAAAACAAGTGACGTCGACGTTCGCCCCGCACCGAGCCGTCCTCCGCGGTTGCCCCGAACCGAGCGCACCCGCGGTGGGCAGCGCGCTCACCGGCTGACGATTTCAACCCGATGACCCTGGCCCGGCCCGCGCCCTCGCTGGATCCGTGTTCGCCGCCGGAACCGGAACCGTTCGGACCGGAGGAAGCCGCCCTGCTCCGCGCCGCCATCGCGGGGGATCCGCCGGCCCGCGAGGAACTCGTGCGCCGTCACCACCGGCGCGTCTACGCGTACCTCCTCCAGCTGACACGCCATCGCCAGGACGCGGAGGATCTCACCCAGCACACGTTTCTCAAGGCGCTGCGCCACCTCGCTCGCGTGGACCCGGCCCGGCCCGTGCTGCCCTGGCTCATCACCATCGCCCGCCGGACCGCTCTGAACCACTTCCGCGACGGCCCGCGCTGGTCCGAGCTGCCCGAGGACTCCACCGCGAGCAGCACCGCCTCCCCCGCCCGCCAGGCCGAGAACCGCGAGCGGGTCGACCAGCTCTGGGAGAAAGCCCGGCGCGTCCTTTCGGCGCGCGAATACGAGATCCTCTGGCTGCGGTTTGCCGAGGAGCTTTCCGTCGCCGATATTGCCGCGGTCGTCGACCTCACCCGCATCCACGTCAAAGTGATCATCCACCGCGCCCGCGAGCGCCTGCTGAAAGGAGAATCTCCGCCATGAACCTGCCGCCTTCGCTCCGCCCGCGTTTCGTCTGCCGCGCCGTGCGCCACTGGCACGCGCTGTCCGGCGGGAGTTCGCGCCATGCGACGACCTGCGCGGAGTGCCGGGCTTATTTCGCCGCCGCAGCGGAGTTCGACCTTGCGCTGCGTCGCGGAGCTTCGGCCTGGAGAGCGGCGACGACTCCCCCGCCTTCCGCCGGTTTCGAGCGGCGCCTGCTCGACGCGGTGAATGCGCCCGCGAGACCGCCGCGGTCGAACCGCGTCCGGCGCTTCGGCTGGACGGCCGCGGCGACGCTGGCCGCCGCCGTGGCCGTCGTTCTCCTCCGCCCGGCGGGCCAACCAGCCGGCCGTGCGGTGGGTGACGAGCTGGCCCTGCTTGGCGAGGCGGTCGATCGCGCGTCGCGGGGTCTGGTCGAGACCGTGATCCCCACCACCGGCGCCTTCGTCGCCGACAATCCGCTGCAGCGCGAATTCGGCGCGCTCTACGCCGACGCCCGCGCCGCCGTGGGCTTCCTCGCGGCAAATTTCCTGCCGGTCCCGGCCGGAGCCGTGCCCGCCGCTCCCGGCGCCGAGACGGCCCAGCCGCTGTAGCGGCGATCCGGGAAGCGCATCTTCAGTCGACCGACCACGCGACCCGGTCCAGCGCTTGTCCCCGAGGCGCGCCGAAGCCAGCGGCGTGAGGACACGCCGCTCCACCGCGACTCCGCCGCCCGGCTCACCGCAGCTCAAAGGCGCCGTCGGCCCGCTTCGCCAGCACGCGCCGCAGCTCGAGCCCGAGCAGCACCACCGCCAGCTGCGCCGCGCCGAAGCCCGTCAGGCCCACCAGCGCATCCGCGCCCAGGATCGCGCCACCGCGGAAGCAGGCCACCACCCTCGCCTCCTCGGGTGTCAGGTCCGGCCCGGCCGGCTTTCCTGCGGCAGCCGGCTTCTCCGCGATCGGCGGGGGACGCAATCCGTCGAGGTAACTGAACTCGGCCAGCAGGTCGTCGACGCTCGTCAGCAGCGTCGCTCCGTCCCGGATCAACTGGTGGCAGCCCGCGCTCGTGGCCTGATCGATCCGCCCCGGCACGGCGAAGATCATCCGGCCGTACTCCCCGGCGAAGCGCGCCGTGATCATCGCGCCGCCATCGACATCGCTCTCGATCACGACGGTCGCCTCGCACATGCCCGCCACGATCCGGTTGCGCATCGCAAACGACTGCCGGTCCGCCCGACGACCGAACGGGAATTCCGACAGCACCGCCCCGGCGGCCTCGATCCGCCGGTAGAGATCGAGGTTCTCCGGAGGATAGATGATGTCGATGCCTGCGCCCAGCACCGCCGCGGTGGCGCCGCCGGACTCGATTGCGCCTTCGTGCGCCGCGGTGTCGATGCCGCGGGCCAGACCGCTGACGACACAAAACCCGAGCCGGCCGAGTTCCGCGCCAAAGCGCCGCGCCACCGCCTGCCCGTAGAGCGTGGTCCGGCGCGAGCCCACGATCGCCACCGTCGGACGCGTGAACTCGTACCGCCCCTTCCGATACAGCCCGATCGGCGGATCGTGAATCTCGCGCAGCAGCCGCGGATAGCCCGGATCGCCCGGCGTGATGAAGTCGGCCCCGGCCACGCCCATCCGCTCCAGTTCCCGGCCGAGGTCGAAATGATCGCGCCAGCACTCGATCGTCGCGGCGATCACCGGACCGACGCCTTTCACCCTCTCCAGTCGCTGGCGCCCGGCGGTGAGCACGGCGCCCGGATCGCCCCCCAATTCCGCGAGGAGACGGTTGAGCGTCACCGGGCCGATGTGGGGCAGCGCATTGAGGACGAGGAAGGCGTGGAGGGACGGGAGCGTGGCGGTCGACATGGGCGCCGGCGCCTCCGGGGAGACGCGCGACGCCTAGTGCTCTCGCAACGCGGCCGGCAGGAAGTCGAGCAGCCGGGTAACACGAATAGAGGTGGGACCGTCCGCCCGCGCCGCGAGGTCGGCCGCCCGGCCGTGCCAGGCCACCCCGCGGGCTGCGGCCAGCAGCGGCTCGGCGGGCGCCTGCGCCAGCAGGCCCCCGATGACTCCGGCCAGCAGGTCTCCGCTGCCGCCGCGCGCCAGGACGGGACCGCCAAACAAGGACAGGTACGTCGGGTTCCCGGGGCCCACGATCCGGGTCACGGGCGCCTTGCACACCAGGGTCGCACCCGTCTCCGCCACGAGGGCTTCGGGCTCCCTTCCGTCCGCGATGCGGGCGAGCTCGCCCGCGTGCGGGGTGAGGATGCGCGGCGCCGTGCCGGCCCGCACGATCGCCGGCTGGAGGGCGTCGGCATCGATCACGACCGGCACCGTCGCGGCCGCCACCAGGCTCCGGGCCAGCGCGAGGGTTTCCGGTTCGCGCCCCAGGCCGGGGCCCAGCACCAGCGCCGTCGCGCGGTCCCACCGCTGTCGCAACCGATGTTCGCCTTCCAGGGCGAGCGAACCGGAGGGCGTCTCGGGGCACCCGATCCACATCGCTTCCGGCGCGCGGGCCGCGAAAGCCGGCACGAGCGTCTCCGGGACGAACGCCGTCACGAGTCCCGCGCCGCTGTGCAGGGCCGCGAGCACGGTCATGAGGATCGCGCCGGGAAAGTCGCGCGAGCCGCCGACGATGAAGACATGGCCGAACGTGCGCTTGTCGCTCGCCCCTGGCCGGAGCCCGGCCAGCGGCGCGAGGATGTCGCGCGTCAACACCCGTACCGCACCGGGCTCGCCGCCACGGAAGAACCCGAGGTCGAGATAACGCAGGCGCCCGGCGGCGGGAGCGCCGACGATCGCGTCCTTCACGGCGCCCGTGGCGTAGGTGAAATCCGCCTGGAACAGGCCCGCGCTCGGCAGGTCGACCGCGGCCCGCAGGGCGACGCGCGCGGCGTTCGCCCGCGCGAGCAACGCCGCGACCCAGGGCTCGGCCGGGGCGCGAAACTGAAAGCCGAACACGCCGTCGAGGCACAGCCACCAGCCCGCCTCCGAAGCGAAAGTGTCGGGCTCGACCACGCGCACGCGCGGCCCGGCGGTTTCCTCCAGCCGGCGCCAGGCGCGCGCGGCGAGGGGGCGCAGCGCGGCGAGGCCGAAGACGAACAAGACGTCCACCGCCACGTCCGGGTGCCGGCGGCACACCTCGGCGGCGGCCAGCAGCGCGTCGCCGCCGTTGTGGCCCTTGCCCGCCAGCACGAGCACGCGGGCTCCGGCAGGCCAGCCGCCGGCTTCGAGCGCATCGGCCAGGACCGCCTCGGCGATCGCCCGGCCGGCCCGCTCCATCGCGGGCCATTCCCGGGCCTCGTCACCCGCGAAGAGCGTGGCCTCGAGCCGGCGCGTCTCATCGCAGGTGAGCACGGGGACGGACGCCGCGAGCGGGATCATGGGCTACTCCTTCGCAGCCGGCGCCGGGGGCAGCAGGTCTGCCCGCCATTCGCTCCGCCCGTGCTGGCGCCATTCCTGGTATTGCTCCTCCGTCTCGGTGAAGCGGAGGGGGGACTCGGGCATCGGCCGGCCCCGGGAAATCAGCCGCCGCGTCAGGGCGGGGATGCTGCGGAAATAAAAGACGCCGTCGACGCGGCGCACCTCGTAGCAATCGGAGAAGGCGCGGTCCTGCGCGTTCCACAGCGCGATTTCCGTGACGTGATCGCTCCACACCGCGAAGCGTCCCCATTCGGCAAACACGGCCTCCACCGTCGTGAGCAGCGGCGCGGCGCGCGGCACGGGCGGCGCCGGCGGCGGGACGACGCCCACCGCCGGAGGCTCGGGCACTTTCCGGCGGGAGGGCAGCGCGGTCACGAACAGGGCTCCAAGCACGAAGCCGAGCATGATCCACGAAGGCGTCTTCGACAGCTTCGCCGCCGGCGGCGCGCCCGGGCGCCGTTCGGGCGGAGGAGCATCGTCGTCCATCGGCGGATTCACGCGCGGACGAGGGCAGCGACGGCCATCGCGACCGTGTCGGTGTGGGAAAGGCTCACGTGCACGTGCGTGGCGCCCACCTGCCGGAGCAGCGCCTCGCCCTGGGCGTCGAGTCGCACGAGCGGCTGGTGGCGTTCGCCGTGATAGATCGAGACCGACTTCCAGCCCAGGTCCGCGCCGATGCCGGTGGAGAAACACTTCGAGACCGCCTCCTTGGCCGCGAAGCGGGCGGCATAATGCTTGTGCGGGTACTTCATCGCCGCGCAATACGCCCGCTCCTCCTCGGTGAAGACGCGCTGCAGGAAGCGCTCGCCCTGCCGCTCGAGCACGCCGCGGATCCGCTCGATCTCGATGACGTCGGTGCCGAGGCCGATCAGGATGCCGCCGGGCGGAAGGGAGACGGCCGCCATGCTCACCCCTTCATCCGCGCCTTCATCTCGCGGACGGCCTCGTCCACCCCGGTGAAGACCGCCCGGCTCACGATGCTGTGGCCGATGTTGAGCTCATGGAGGTGCGGGAGGGTGCGGACCTCGGCGATGTTCACGTAGTTGATCCCGTGCCCGGCGTTGACCACGAGCCCGCGATCGTGGGCGCGCACCGCGCCGAGCCGCAGCCGCTGGAACTCGGCCGCGCGGCGCGGCGTCGGGTAGGCGTGCGCGTAGGCGCCCGTGTGCAGCTCGACGTACGGCGCGCCCAGCTGCGCGCTCAGCTCGATCTGCGGTTCGTCCGCGTCGATGAAGAGACTCGTCTTGATCCCGGCGCCATTCATCGCCTCGAGGCAGGCGCGGACCCGGTCGCGGTTGCCCACCACGTCGAGGCCGCCCTCGGTCGTGACCTCCTGGCGGTTCTCCGGCACGAGGCAGACGAACTCCGGCTTCAACTCGAGCGCGAACGCGGTCATCGCCGGCGTGCAGGCCATCTCGAGGTTGAGCCGGGTGGTGACCGCCTCGCGCAGGCGCCAGACGTCGCGCTCCTGGATGTGCCGCCGGTCCTCGCGCAGGTGGACCGTGATGCCGTCGGCGCCGGCGCGCTCGGCCAGCGTGGCGAACGTGACCGGGTCGGGCTCGATGAAGGTCCCCGTCGTCGCCCCGGCGTCGCGATACCGCGCCTGCCGCAACGTCGCACAGTGGTCGATGTTCACGCCGAGAAGGATCATGAGGAGGCCTTCGACTACGCGCGCGGCGACGGAGTTGGCAAAGGAATTGTCGGCCGGCGGCGACGGAGCCGCTGCTCCCCGGCCGCGGGAAGGACGAGCGGCTGCCATCCGTAGATTTTCCGCTTCCGGCCCACGCCCAATCCGCGTTGGCTGGGGGGATGCCCGCCGTGCCCCCGAAACGCGAGAACCTGTTCCTGAACCTTCTCTGCAACATCGCGGTGCCGACGATCGTGCTGATGAAGTTCAGCAGCGACAAGTGGCTCGGGCCGCAGTGGGGCATGCTCGTCGCGCTGGCCTTTCCCCTCGGCTACCTGGTCTACGATCTCATCAAACGGAGGAAGACGAATGTCTTCTCCGTCGTGGGCATCGCGAGCGTGCTGCTCACGGGCACGCTGAACCAGCTCAAGGCCGATGGCTTCTGGTTCGCGGTGAAGGAGGGGGCGGTCCCGCTCGTCTTCGGCGCCGCGGTGCTGATCTCGATGCGGACAAAGCAGCCGCTCGTCCACGAGATGCTCTGGAACGACCAGGTGATCGACACCGCGAAGGTCAACGCCGCCCTGGCCGAGCGCGGCAACCAGTCCGCGTTCGCCCGCCTGCTCGACCGGGCGAGCTACGGCATGGCGCTGTCGTTTCTCCTCAGCTCAGTGCTGAACTTCGGCCTCGCGCGCTACCTGCTCCGCAGCCCGCCGGGCACGGAGGCGTTCAACGCGGAGCTGGGCAAGATGCAGATGCTGAGCTGGCCGGTGATCGTGCTGCCGACGATGGCGGTGACGATCGTCGTGTTCTACCGCCTGATCACGGGCATGACGCAGCTCACGGGGCTCGACTTCGAGGCGATCATCCACGGCGGCAAGCCCAAGCCCGACCCCGCGGCGGGTGCGGGCCGCTGACGGCGCCGACCGCGGCTCAGCGGCGCTCGGCGATCGCGACGTAGTCGCGCTTCGTCGCGCCGACGTACACCTGCCGGGGCCGGTAGATGCGCCCCTTGGGCTGCGAGGCGACCTCGCGCCAGTTGGCGATGTAGCCCGGCGAGCGGCCGATCGCGAACATCGTCGTGAACATGTTCATCGGGATGCCCAGCGCGCGCATGATGATGCCGGAGTAGAAATCCACGTTCGGGTACAGCTTGCGCGAGATGAAGTAGTCGTCGCGCAGCGCGGCCTGCTCGAGGTTCTTCGCGATGACGAGCAGCGGGTCGTCGATGCCGAGCTTCCCGAGCACGGTGTCGCAGGCCTCGCCGATGATCTTCGCCCGCGGGTCGAAGTTGCGGTACACCGCGTGGCCGAAGCCCATCAGGCGGTTGCTCTTCGAGCCCGACTTGGCGGCGGCGATGAAGCGCGTGCCGTCGTCGCCCTCGTCGTGGATCGACTGCAGCATTTCCATCACGGCGACGTTGGCCCCGCCGTGCAGCGGGCCCGAGAGCGCGCAGATGCCGGCCGAGATCGAGGTGAAGAGATTGGCCTGGCTCGAGCCCACCATGCGGACCGTCGACGTGGAGCAGTTCTGCTCGTGGTCGGCGTGGAGCAGGAGCACGAGGTTGAGCGCCTTGGCCACCTCCGGCATCGCGATGTAGTCCTTGTACGGCTCGGAAAACATCATGTGCAGGAAGTTGTCGCAGAACGGCAGCTCCTGCTTCGGGAAGATGTACGGCAGCCCGCGCTGGTAGCGATAGATCATCGCCACGAAGGTGCGGATCTTCGAAATCGCGATCGCCGCCGCGAGGTCGAAGTTGCGCAGGTCGCGCTCGAAGTTGTTCGTCGCCAGGTCGGCATGGTACGCCGGCAGCGCGCTCACGAGGGCGGAGAGCATCGCCATCGGCGACGCCGTCGTCGGGAAACCCTCGAGGATCTTCTGCATCTGCGTCTCGACCGCGGCGTTCTTGCGCAGCAGCAGGCCGAATTCCTTCCGTTGCACCTGCGTCGGCAGCTCGCCGTAGATCACGAGATAGGCGGTCTCGACGAAATCGCTCTGGTTCGCGAGCTGCTCGATCGGATAGCCGCGGTGCCGCAGGATGCCGTTGTCGCCATCGAGGTAGGTGATCTTGCTCTCGCACGAGCCGGTGTTGCCATAGCCCTGGTCGAAGGCGATATGGCCGCTGGCGGATCGCAACGTGCGCGTATCGATCGCCTTTTCCCCTTCCGTGCCCTCGATCACCGGCAGGGGGTATTCCTTTTCGTCAATTTTCAGCGACGCAGTCTTGGCCATATCACGACGAGCGAACGCAAAAGCGCGCCGCTGGCAAAGAAAAGTTTGCCGCGGGCGCACGCCGCGCCGCGGAATTAGCGCGCGCCGCCGACGGAAGTGCACCCGCTGATGGAAACGAATGGCCGCACGCACGCGCCGCGTGGCCGCGCGCGGAGCGCGTCGCCCGCCCGTTCCTCGCTAAGGCGCGCGCCCGGGACTTTCGCTTTCGCCCGCGCCGGGTTGAAACACCGGCAGCGTGCCGTCGAGCACCGCCTGCATGCGCGCGAGCGCGCCGGCCTCGCCGTCGGCGAGATCGGTTTGCAGGAGCACGTACGCCCACCGGTCCACTCGCGCGCGCGCGACCCGGTTCCACGTGTCCGTCCAAAAACGTCCCCAGTGCGAGGGCGTCACGGTGTCGCGTCCGGCAAACCAGTACGCCACGAGCTGCGGCACGCTCACGCGCCCCTGCGGCGTCGGCCGCTCGCGCCGCACGCGCAGCACGGTCGCCGGCACCGGCCCGCCCCCGGCGCCGCGAAACGCGTGCCGGGTCGCACCCTCGATCGTCCAGCCCTGTCCGACCAGGCAGAGTTCAGGCCGGTGAATCGACGTGCGGTCGCGCCCGCTCAGCACGATCGAAAGGAACACGTCGCGCCGCCGGTCGGCCAGGTTGGCGTACCAACGCCGCGAATAGCCGGTGTCGGGTGGCAGGATCTCCCGCTCCACGGGGCTGACCTCGACGCGCTGCCCGATCCACTCGGTGCCGAGGAACGCGGGGAGTTCCACCGGATTGAGTCCATCCGCGGCGAGCCGCACGCCCGCCTCGCCGCCACCCGGCCGCTGCGCGAGGCGATGAAGAAACGCCATCTCGGCGCCGGCCAGCGCCACGACGACCGCCGCGACCGCCGCGCCGGTCGAACCGGCGGGGCGCATCCCGGCCCGCGCGCTTCCCGTCGCCGGCGCAGGCGAGTCCGGCGCGTCCCCCGCCGCCGCTTCGGGCCGGAAGCGCTGGAGGACTGCGATCGCCGCCAGCACGCCGCCGAGCACGATCACGAACACCCCGTAGCCCATGATCGCGTGCACGCGCTCGCCCCATGCCGAGCCGGCCGCGTGGGCCGCGAAGATGATCGCGACGATGCGGACGACGTTGCCCAGGTACACGAGCGGCAACGCCAGCGCGAGGATCAGCCCGCGCCGCCACGCGGAACGGAAGTTCAGGTAACCGAAAAGGAGGGTCAGCGCCGTCAGCGCCATCAACGAACGCACTCCCGAGCACGGCGCCGCGACGTCGTAGTTGAAGCGTCCGTCGGGCGCCAGCAGCTGCGTGCCGCTGCGCAGCACGGGAATGCCCGCCGCCCGCGCGATCGCCTCGCCGGCATCGGTCACCCAGACGCGCAGCGGCAGCCCGATCTCGTCGAGGATGCCCACCGGAATGGCGAAGACCAGGAAGCCGAGGGGGAACAGCGCCGCCGCGCCCCAGCGCGGGCCGCCGGCGAGCCGGATGACGCCCCAGGCGTACACCAGCAGCGCCACGATCGAGATCCGCGCCTGCTGCGCGGCGAAACCCGCCGCATGCAGCAGCAGGGCCGCGAGGAGCGCGAGGGCCGCCGGCCAAATCGATCCTGCCGGCGAGGGGTCGCGCGCGAGAGCGGCCCGCTGCCGCCACATCAGCCAGCCGCTGAGCGCAAGGATCACCCAGCCGTGCTCCGTCTCGGACGCCGGGTTCAGCCACTGGTAACCCCACCAGTAGAACAACGACGCGGAATCGATGTAGCCACGACCCGCGTTGCCGAAGAACTGGAACAGCGCCAGGCCCGCCAGCGCGCACGCCAGCGCGCTCCAGGCCTGCGGCGCGACGGGGCGGCGGGAGGGGGACACGGGCGCAGAGAAGACATGCCGTCCCGACTTTGGCAAAAAACTTTCCCGCGGCCCGCGCGCCCACGTGCTTCCGGGCACGGCTTGCCAGACCCGGGCGCCCCGCGCTATCGCTCCCCGCGCCCCGACCGATGCAACTCTACGTCTTCGCCCACCCGCCTCCGCCCGTGCACGGGCAGAGCGTGATGGTGAAGTTGCTCCTCGACCGGCTGCCGGCCGAGCCCGGTTTTACGGTCCGTCCGCTGGCGGTGCGACTCTCGCGCGACAGCGCCGACATCGGCCGCCTGCGACCGGGAAAGCTGTTCGCGCTGCTCGTCGCCTGCGCCCGCGCCTGCCGCGCGCGCGCCCGGCACGGCCCCGGCTACCTGTATTACGTGCCGGCGCCGGGCAAACGCGGCGCGCTCTACCGGGATTTCATCGCCCTCGCGCTCTGCCGACCCTGGTTTCGCGGCCTGATCCTGCACTGGCACGCGGTCGGGCTCGGGGCGTGGCTCGACACGCACGCGAGCGGCCTCGAACGCTGGCTCGCCCGCCGGCTGCTCGGCGGCGCCGCGCTCGCCCTCGTGCTGGCGCCCCAGGTGGCGGACGATGCCCGCCGGCTTTCCCCGCGCCGGCTCGCCGTCGTGCCGAACGGCGTGCCCGATCCGTCCGGTGCGCCGGCACCGCTTCCCGCCGGCCCGGTCTGCCGCGTGCTCTACCTCGGGCTGTGCAGTCGCGAGAAGGGCGTCTTCGACCTGGTCGAGGCGTGCGCGCTGCTCGCGGCCCGCGCTCCCGGACGCTTCCACGTGACGCTTGCCGGCGGCGCGGCTTCGCCCGCGGAAGCCGAGGCGCTGCGCGCAGCGGTGGCCCGGCTGCCGGACGGCAGTGCCGCGTGGATCGGTTTCGCGGACGCAGCCCGCAAGCAGGCGCTGCTGGCCGGTTGCGACGTGTTTTGTTTCCCGACCCGTTATCCCCACGAAGGCCAGCCGCTGGTATTGATCGAGGCGCTGGCGCACGATCGAGCGATCGTCACGACCCGCTGGCGCGCGATCCCGGGCATGCTGCCCGCGGAGCACGTGCAGTTCGTTCCCGCCGGCGACCCGGAGGCACTCGCCGCCGCCCTCGAAACCGCCGCCCGCACGCCCGCGCCGGTCGGCGCCCTTCGCCGGCACTACCTCGCCCATTTCACCCCGGAGCGCCATATCGCGGTCCTGGCCGCGGCGCTGCGTTCGCTCGAAGCCGCCCCGCCGGCCTATCCGGACTCATGCAGTCGGCCTTCAAATCAGCCGTGAGAACGGCCGCACTCAAAGGTGGAGCGGCTTGTCCTCAAGCTGCCGCGGACCGGTCCATCGCACGTCAGCCGCCTGGGGACAGGCGGCTCCACCGCAACGGCATCATTCCGGCTGAGCAGGCGAATCAGCGCGGGTGGAGGACCTGCCGGTAGAATTCGAGATGCCGCCGCGCGCTCGCCGTCGCGGTGAAACGCTCCAGGGCCGGGCGGTCGATGGATGCCGGACCCTCCGCCAGGGCGGCGGCCGCGGTGTCCAGGGCGCGCGCCAGGTCCACCGGATCGTCGGTGCGAAACAGCCAGCCGTTGACCGGGGGGTGCACGAGGTCCCTGGCTCCGCCGGAATCCGCCGCGATGACCGGCACGCCCGCGAACAGCGCCTCGAGCATCGCCACCGAGAAGGGTTCGTACGCGGAGGCGACGACGAGCGCGTCCGCCTGGGCCAGCAGCGGGGCGGCCGACGGCTGCTCCCCGCCCCACTCGACCGCCGCGGCGAGTCCGAGCCGGGCCGTCGCCTGGCGCAACTCCGCCGCGTAGGCGCGGGCATCGTCGCTGCCATCCGCGCCGCCGATGTGTCGGAAACGCACACCGGACCGCTGCGACGCCGGCAGCGCGGCCAAGGCCTCGAGCACGAGGTGCCAGCGCTTCCAGCGCGTGAGGGTGCCCACGCCCGCCAGCCGCAGTCCTTGGCTGGACCCGGTGGTGCGCGGCAGCGGATTCGCCGCCAGCTCCGGTACGCAGCCGGGCAGGCAGCCCTGCCACGGATCGGAGCCGCTGCCCGCCAGCCCGTAGTACGCGCGCATCGCCGGGCTGAGCCAGCAGAGCCGGCCGGCCAGCCGGCGGGCGGCGCGGCGGTAATACCAGCGTTGCCGGCCGTAGCAGTGCACCGTCGCGGCCACCCGCCGCTCGCCCGCGGCGTGCAGGTGCAGCGCCACGGCGAGACCGGCGCGCGAATGGCCGTGAAACACGCGCGCCGGATCGGCCGCCAGCCAGGCCCGCACCTCCCGGGCCACCGCGCGCGCCCGCCACCAGGTGCGCGGACCGAGCCGCTCGCCGGCCAGCGGGGGAAACTCGAGTCGGGCCAGGGCGGGGAAACGCCGCGCCACGTGACCGCGATTGACGCCCATCACGCACGGAAACGCCTGCGCCCCGGCGAGCGTCGCCAGCACCGACGCGATCCCACCCCGGTCGTCATCGTATCCGGTGTAGTGAAGAACCGTCGGCAGCGGGGGCTCGGCCATCGGGCCGAGAAAAGCGGCCGCGGCCGCGCGGGGAAATCCCAAATGCGTCGCGGTCACTTCGGCCTGTACGGTTCGCTTCGTCCGCGGCAGCGTGCACGCGCCGCATGTCCCCTTCCCGGCTACGCCTCATCCCGATCGCGCTCGCGCAGGGCTTCGGAGTCGGCTGCGGAATCGCGGGCGTGAAGATCAATTCCAGCCTCGTGCCGCCGGAGGTGCTCGGCGTGTACGGCGTGTTTCTCACCTTCGCTCCGATCGGCATGTGGGTCGTGCACGCGGGGCTGATGAAATTCACGGTGCGCCACTGGGCCGCCGCGCCCTCGCGGCCGGCGCTGCTGCGCGTCGTCGCCGCCGCGTGGGCGCGGCGGCTGCCATGGCTTGCGCTGCCCGCCGCCGCGGCGGCGTGGGCGCTCGGGGGGCTGGCGCCGGGACACGCCCTGGCGCTGGGCGGCGCGCTCTTCACGGCGGCCGGCCTGCTGGCGGCGACAGCGCTGGCGCAGGCGGCACTGCAGGCGGAAGGCGCGCACTGGCGCGACAGCGCGGTGTCGATGGTGCTGTCCGTCACGCGCACATTCCTCCCGCCGCTGCTCTACGGCGCCACGGCGGGGGCGCTGGCAGCCCTGTGGGGCGGCTTCGCGCTGCACGCCGCCATCGGCGCGGTGGCGGCGGCGGTCATGCTCCGGCGGTACTGGCATCCGGCCGGCGCCGAAAGGGGGGCGCCGCTGGGCCGGACGTACGGCGGGCTGTTGTTCATCATGCTCGCGGCGGCGGGCTGGGCGCTGGCCGGCATCAACCGCTGGATCGTCGCGGGCTTTTTCGGCGAACTCGCCGCGGGCTACTTCACGCTCGCGGGCGGCGCGGCCACGGTGCTCGCGTCGTCGCTGGGCGCGATCTTCATGCAGTACTTCCAACCGGGCATCTTCGCGCTCGCCGATGGCCCGGCGCCGGATCGGGCGCGCGTGGCCGCCCGCGTCGATCGCGTTGCCCTGGTCTACGCGGCCGCGGGCTTCGCCGCGGCGGGCGGGCTGGCGTGGCTCGGGCCCTGGCTCGTGGGGCCGCTGATTCATCCCAGCTACGCGGCCGCGCTGCCCTGGCTACTACCGGCGGGCTGTTTCGGCGTGGCCCTGATCACGCCCCAGTTCTACCAGACGCTGCTGCTCGCCGGACGCCGGGAGGACGCCTGCGGGACGGTCGAGATGATCAGCGCGCTCGTGCTCGCCGCCGGCTGCGTGGGCACGGCGCTGGCAGGGCAGGAATGGTTCGCGCGGTGGCTCCTGGTCACGCCCCTCGTCCCGTGGCTCGTCACGCGTCCGCTGGCACGCGCGGCATTTTTCCGTCCCGCGCGCGGCGGGATTGCGCCCCGCGAAGCACGCTGAAGCGCGGCGGCAGCATCGCCCGGACGCGCCCTCCCCCGCCGGCCGCGTCGTGCCGCGGGCGGGGTTCAACCGCCCGCGGGCCGCAGCCTGAGGGCGCGCACCGGCCCCTGCCGGAACATGCGGCGCACGAGGGCCCGCTCCCCCGCCGAGGCTTCCTTCAGGGCGCGCCGGTACAGCCGCCAGGCGCTCCAGGCGGAGACCGGGGTTCGCTCGAGGGCGAAGGACCGCCGGGCCTGGTAGGCGGCGAAAACCGGCTCCCCGTCGCCGAGGCACACCGCCGCCCCCCGGCGCCAGCAGCCGGCGGCCGTGGGGGCAGCGGTCGCGTCCAGGACCGCGGGCAGTTGCTCCGGCCGGTCCCGGCGACGCCGTCCGGCGAGGATCTGGATCGCGGCGCGGCTGTGCTCGATCTCCTTCGCGCGGGCTCGGGTGGTCTGGCCGGCATAGGCGCGATAGTGTATCAGGATTTCGGGCACCACGGCGCCGCGGGCGCGTTCGAACAGCCGCGCCTGGAAATCGAGATCGGCGGCAAAGGGGAACTCCGCCCGATAAGGCAGGGCGGAGAACACCTCGCGCCGCGCCATGGCCGCGGGGGTGATGAGCGGCGCGGCGTAGGCGGCATACGCGGCATGGGCGGCGGGGTCAGGCAGGCAGAATTCCGGGCCGAGGTCGCGGCCGGCGGCGTCGATGCGCCGGGCGAAGGCGGAAACGCAGGCGAGGCCCGGATCGGCCCGGAACGCCGCGACCTGGCGTGCGAGCCGGCCCGGCAGCGCGAGATCGTCGTAGTCGAGCAGGGCGACCAGCTCGCCCCGCGCCTCCGCGATGCCCGCGTTGTGCCCGCCGGGGATGCCGGTGTTGCAAGGCAGACGGACCCAGCGCACGCGGCGGTCGGCGCCGGCCGGACCCAGCTGCTCCGGGGTGAGGCCCGTGCCGTTGTCCACCAGCAGCAGCTCGAAATCCGTGAAGTCCTGCGCCAGGACGCTCGCGATCGCCGGGCGGAGAAACTCCGTGTCGCGGTGAAAGACGATCAGCACGGAGACGAGGGGCATGCGGGGCGACACAGGCGCAATCGGCGCGCCGCGGCAATCCCGCGGCGCGCGCGGTCCGCCCCGCAGGCCCGCGCCTCCCGCCGGCCGGGATTCCGGTTGTCCCGTGCGGCCGTGCGCGTTCAGGCTTCCGGCTCCCATGAGCCTGCTTCTTCGCGCGCGCCTGATCGCGGCCGGCGCCCTCGTCGTCGCCGTGTGGCTGGCGTGGGAGCTGGCGACGGGCAGCTACACCTGGCCGGCGCTGGTCGCGGCGGGCGCGGCCACGGCGGCGGTCGTCTACCTGCTCGAAGTGTCGCTGGACCGGCTGGTGATCGGCGTCCTGCTTTTCGGCTATCTCGTGGGCAACCGCGGCTTCGCGCAGATCATGCCCTCGCCGCAGCTCCCGCTGCTGCCGGCGGAAATCGGGCTGGTCGTCGCCGGAGGGTGGATGCTGGTGCACTCGGCGCTGCAGCGGATGCTGCCCCTGCGACGCGACCTGCTCAACGCCGTCATCGTGGCCTGGCTGGTCATCGGGACCGTGCGGGTGGCGTTCGATGTCCGTCCCCACGGCTTCGTCGCCCTGCGGGACTATGCGATGGTCTATTACGCCGGGTTTTTCTTCATCGCGCAGCACGCCGCGGTTGGCGACGCGCGGGGCTTCCTGCGGGGCGTCCTGCTGGCGGCGGCGGTGGCGCAGCCGGTGGCGGCCGTGCTGGTCGAGGCCTTTCCCGACTTTTTCCTTTCCACCCTGGTGCTGCGCGGCGTCCCCCTGATCTACTTCAAGGGCGACCTCGCGCTCACCTTTACCGCGGCGAGCGCGTTCCTGCTGTTCCTGCTGCCGCGCGGCGCCCACCGGTTCTGGGCGTGGCCGGTGGCCACCGCGGAGCTGCTCTATGTGGTCGGAGGGGACAACCGGGCGTCGATGCTCGGCGCCCTGACCGGCCTCGCCTGGCTCATGTTTTCCCGGGCGCGGCGGCTGGTCGCGGTGCAGGCGGCCGTGCTGGCGGCGGCGCTTTTCGTCTTGTCCGCGGCCGCATTGCTCACGGAGCAGCGCTGGGCCCGGCAGAAATTCGAGGGATTGATGGAGCGCGTCGGCTCGCTGGTGGATTTCACCGGGCAGCGGGTTTATTCCCACGACGAGAGTGGCGCTAAGGGCGACAACAACCGCTTCCGGACCGTGTGGTGGCGGACCGTCGCGGCCGACACCCTCGAGCAGAATCCGCTGTTCGGCCTGGGCTTCGGGCACGACCTGGCGGCGAGTTTCCTCCGGGAGTATAATCCGGACATGGCGGAGGATTTCACGGCGCGCAGCCCGCACAGCATCGTGGTCAGCGCGTTCGGCCGGATGGGTGCGGTCGGCCTGGCGTGCCTGCTCGTGCTGTTTGTCGTCCTGGCCGTGCGGACCTGGCGGGTGTTTCGCGATCCGGGAGCCGAGGAGGCCCGGCTGGGGCTCTGGGCGGCGGCCTGGGTGATCCTGGTCAGCGCGTGTTTCGGAGTCGTGCTCGAAGGCCCGATGGGAGCGGTGGTTTTCTGGAGCCTGCTCGGCCTGGCGTGTGCGCGCTCCGCCGCCCCGCCCGTGCCGGGGACGACGCGGGATTCGCGCGAAATCGCGTCATTCACGGGTGCGGCCTTGCAGCCTGCGGGAACCGGGGATGAAGTGACGCTTTCGCCGTCCCGCCCGACGTGAATCGCGCCGCACCCGCCCAGCTTCTCGGAGCCCTGTTCAAGCCCACGACCCGTTCGAACTGGGACCTGCTGACCCCGTTCGCCCTGCTCGGCCTGGGCATCGTGGGCGTGGCCTTCATCTACTCCGCGCAGTATTCGGTGGCGGATGGCGCGACGGTCACGGGCTGGCGGTTCCTGCTGCGGCAGGAGTGGTGCAAGCAGCTCCTGTTTCTCGCCCTGGGTACCGGCATTTATGTCGGCGTCTCGCTGATCGACTACCGTTTCTGGCTGAGCGTGGCGCACTGGTTCTACCTGGCCTGCCTGGTGCCGCTCCTGATCGTCCTCATCCCCGGCGTGTCGGGCGAAGCCGCCTCCCGCTGGGGGGCGCAGCGCTGGATCCCGCTCGGCCCCTTTTCGTACCAACCCTCGGAAACCGCCAAGATCGCGGTGCTCCTGATCACCGCGACGATCCTGGTGCATTCGAAAATCGGCACCGTCAGGCAATCCCTGGGTACCCTCGGGAAATTGGCCCTTGCGGTGGGTGCGCCCATGTTTCTTATCCTGCTCCAGCCGGACTTGAAGTCGGCCATTGTCCTGCCCCCGATGGTGTTCTCCATGCTCTACGTCTCGAAGCTCTCGCCGCGATTTTTCGTGGGGGCGCTCGGGGCATTCATGGTGCTCCTGAGCCTGGTGGTGTGGGACAGCGTGCGCTACGTAACCTTCATGGAGGCGCACGGTTACTCCTACGGGCGCGACAACGGGAAGTTCGAGCGCGACGGCAATCCGATCATCCCGTTCCACGATTATCAGCGCAACCGCATCCTGGCGTTCGTGGCGCCGGAAAAGGTCGATCCCAAGGGGATCGGCGTGACCTACAACCTGCAGCAATCGCTCATTTCGGTGGGCAGCGGCGGTCTGGTGGGCAAAGGCTGGACGGAAGGCACGCAGGCACAGCTCGGTTACCTGCCCCGTTCGGTCGCGCACAACGATTTCATCTTCTCGGTCATCGCCGAGGAAAAAGGTTTTCTGGGAAGCCTCACGGTCCTGAGCCTGTTTGCAGTGGTCTTGTTCAACGGCATACGCATCGCCGGTTCCGCCCGGGACCGGTTCGGCACCCTGCTCGCCATCGGCGTCACGGTGCTCTTCACGGTGCATGTGTTCGTGAACATTGCCATGACCATCGGGCTGGTGCCCATCACGGGCATACCGCTTCCCTTCATCAGCTACGGTGGCTCCTTCGTGCTTAGTTGCTGCATGCTGCAAGGACTGGTCCAGAGCGTCTGGCGTTTCAGGAAGGATTTCACATGAAATCCCCGGCGTCATTGACCGCCCTGCCAGGATTTCCTGCGCCGCAACCGTCGCACCCAGGTGCCGCCGTCACCCAAAGACACGACACCCACCATGAGCGATCAGCCACAATCGCGCGCCCCCTCCGATATCCCGCCGGACGCCGCCACGAAATATGACGAGGAACTCGTCAATCCGCCCCCGCAGAAGGAAGTCGAGCCCGTCAACGCCGCCGAGCTGAAAGCCGGCGCCGCCGAACGGTCGAAGCAGCGCCCCCTGCTGCAGAAGATCCTTGCGGTATTCCAGAAGGAGAAGACCACGTACCGCGAACTCATCATCAACTCCGAGCCGCTCGAGAAACGCGTGGCTCTGCTGGTCGACGGCCGCCTCGAGAAGTTCGAGATCGAGCGCGATTCCGACAACCGGATGGTGGGCGGCATCTACAAGGGCCGGATCAAGAACCTCGACCCCGGCCTCAAGGCCGCGTTTGTCGACATCGGGTACACCAAGAACGCGTTTCTGCACTACTGGGACATGCTGCCCGCCGCGGCCGACTCGTCGGTCGAAGTCGTGCGCGTGAACAAGAAGAAGAGCGCCCCCGACCGTCCCGCCGAGCCCACGGTCAAGGACATCCCGCAACTCTACCCGCCGGGCAGCGAGATCGTCATCCAGGTCACCAAGGGCCCGATCGGCACCAAGGGCCCGCGCACGACCACCAACCTCTCGATTCCCGGCCGCTACCTGATCCTGACGCCGTTCAGCGACGGCTGCGGCATCTCGCGAAAGATCGAGGACCCGCACGAGCGGAAGCGCCTCAAGACGCTGATCAACGAACTCACCCTGCCGGAGGGCGTCGGCGTCATCGTCCGCACCGCCGGCGAAGGCAAGAAGGCCCGGTACTTCGTCCGCGACCTACACATCCTGCTCAAGACGTGGGAGGACATCCAGGCGAAGATGAAGAGCGACCGCGCCCCGGCGTGCCTCTACATGGAGCCCGACCTCGTCGAGCGCACCGTGCGCGACTTCCTCACCGAGGAAGTCGACCGCGTGCTGATCGACAACCGCGACGACTTCGAGCGCACGCAAAAGCTTGTCGCCCTGATCTCGAAGCGCAGCGCCAGCAAGATCGCCTTCTACAAGGACAGCATCCCGATCTTCGAGCGTTTCAACATCGAGCGGCAGATCGAGCAGACCGGCCAGCGCAAGGTCCCGCTGCCGAGCGGAGGCGAGATCATCATCGACGAGACCGAGGCGCTCATCGCGATCGACGTGAACACCGGTTCGCACAAGAACCGCGGCGGCGACGAGAAGAACGTCATCTACGCCGTCAACCTCGAGGCCGCGGCGGAAATCGCCCGCCAGATCCGGCTCCGCAACCTCGGCGGCCTGATCATCATGGACTTCATCGACATGAAGGAGCGCCGCCACCGCAACGCCATCTACGAGAAGATGGTCGAGCTGATGGCCTCCGACAAGGCGAAGAACCACATCCTGCCCATCTCGCAGCTCGGCATCATGCAGATGACGCGGCAGCGCCAGCAGGAGTCGCTCTCGAGCAATCTCTACACCGACTGTCCGTACTGCCGCGGCCGCGGGATCGTGAAATCCGCGACGACGATGTCGGTCGAACTGCAGCGCAAGCTCTCGTCCGTGGTCCGCCGGTTACAACTGCGCAACGACGGCAAGGAGTACTCGTTACGCGTGCTCGTGCACCCGAGCATCCTCGAGCGCCTGCGCAGCGAGGACGCCGACCTGCTCGTGCGGATGGAGAAGCTCTTCGGCGTGAAACTGGCCTTCCGGGCCGACCTCAACTACCACGTCGAGAATTTCAAGATCATCAACGCGCTCACGGGCGAGGAGTATCGGTAAGGTTTCTCGCGCTGAGACGCGAACCCGCCGGACTTCGGCCTGGTCCGCGCCTCCGTCGCACGCGCTGCGACCCCGGTGCAGCTGGCACCGCCTTCGTCGGCGGCCAGCTGCGCTTCGCTCGGAACCGCACCCGGAGCGGGCGACTCTGTGCACGGGAAGCCATGAAACTCTTCCGGTGCGCCCACTGCGCGAATCTCGTCTATTTTGAGAACCACCAGTGCGTGCGCTGCGGGCACGCGCTGGCGTATGTGCCGCCGCTGCGCCTCGTCACCTCGCTCGACGGGGACGGTGACGAACGCACCAGCCCGTCCGCTCCCGGCCGCCGGTTTCGCCTCTGCGCCAACTACGCGACGCACCAGACCTGCAACTGGGTGGTACCCGCGGATTCGGACGACCCGCTGTGCGAATCCTGCGAGCTGACGCGGGTCATCCCGGACCTCTCGCTTCCCGAGTGGCATGCGGCGTGGTATCGCCTCGAGGTCGCCAAACGCCGGCTCGTCTACGAACTGATGTCGCTCGGCCTGCCCGTGGCGCCGAAATCGGCTGAAAACCCCGAAGGGCTGGCATTTGAGTTCCTCGCGGCTCCCGCCGATCCGACGGCGCCTCCCGTCCTCACAGGGCACGCCGATGGGGTCATCACGATCGCCCTGGCGGAAGCCGACGACGCGGAACGGGAGCGCCGGCGACTCCAAATGCGCGAGCCCCTCCGCACCCTGCTCGGACACTTCCGACACGAGATCGGCCACTATTACTGGGATCGGCTCATCCGTGACGGAGGGAAGGTGGACGCGTTTCGCGCGGTGTTCGGGGACGAAAGCGACGACTACGCTGCCGCACTGCAGCGGCATTACGACCAGGGTGCGCCTGCGGGCTGGCCTGGCGAGTTCATCTCGGCTTACGCGAGCGTGCATCCCTGGGAGGATTGGGCGGAGACCTTTGCGCACTATCTGCACATGGTGGACGCGCTGGAAACCGCGGAGGCCAGCGGCGTGCGCATCGATTCGCCGGTCGCCGCCGGGGAGGCACCCGACGACTTCGGTGCGATGCTGCAGGCATGGCACGGGCTGACCCACGTGCTGAACAATCTCAACCGCAGCCTCGGGTTGAACGATGCCTATCCCTTTGTCCTGCCCGTCGCCGCTCTCACCAAGATGCGATTCGTCCATGAGGTGGTGCGGACGGGTGCGGAGCCCCGGCACTCCAACGCCAGCACCTCAGGCCTCACCCCTCACCCTTCGGCATCGGACGCGCGGGAAACCATCATTAATGAGGGGTGAAGCCTGAACCAACGATGCCGTGGCGGTGGAGCCGCCTGTCCCCAGGCGGCTGACGTGCGACGGACCGGTCCACAGTGGCTTGAGGACATGCCGCTCCACCGTTCGGACGACCGTCTTCAGGGCTGACTTGACGGCCAGCGGCATGACTCCGGGTGAGGTGATCGGCTTGAACCTGGGGAAGCGCGCGGAATTTCTTCCCGCTGAGACGCAGAGATCCCAATTTCTGGTGTCTCTGCATCTCTGCGCGAGACGACGTAGCCATTCACGCCGGGGGCGGACCCCGCGTCGTCACAACAATTCCAGCGGATTGCCGGTCCCACCAAACGGCAGCTCGACCCGCGCGCCACCGCGGCGGTGCGACTCGAACGTCGCCATGGTCAGCTCCACCAGGGTGCGTGCATCGTCGATGCTGCAGAGCGGCGCCCGCCGCTCGCGAATCGCGGCATGGAGGTCGCGCGCGGCCAGTTCGTGACTGCTCACGAGCCGCGCGACCTCCGGGATCGGATCAGGCACGCCCAGCCCGCCGCTGGTGATCGGCGTCCACGCGCGCGGCGATTTCACCGGTCGGAACGGGTTGCCCGCGAGAAGCTGCGCGAGCGGCGTCTCGTCCATCCGCAGGTCGATCACACCCTCGGTGCCGATGAGCTGCAGGCCGAAACCGGCGCTCGGCACGCCTGTCCCTTTGCGCGAATCGAAGAAGATCGGCACATGCGTCGCGGTATCGATGCGCGCGTGGAGTGCGTCGCCGGCTACCTTGCCGATCGCGTCGCCGCCTTCGTGCAGGTCCGCCTTCGTCGCGGGACGCCCGCCCGTGAGCAACGTACCCGCGCAAGCCATGGGCCGTCCCGTGAAACAGAGCGCGATATTAAGCACGTGCGAGCCCAGCACCCAGAGGTCGGTGCCCGGACCGCGATTGTCCTCCTTGCCGCGTCCGCGAATCTCGAGCAGCCGGCCAATCACACCCTCGCGCACGAGCCGCTGCACCACGGGCAGCGCGGGATGATAACGATTGCGGTGCGCCACCGCGACCGCGACGCCGCGCGGCGCGCAGGCGGCGATCATCGCGTCGGCCTCCCCGAGCGTGCGACACAGTGGTTTCTCCAGGTAGATGCCCTTTGCTCCGGCCTCGGCCGCGGCCTGCGTCATTGCCCCGTGCTGGTCGGCATGACGTGGCGTGACGAGGACGATGTCGGGCTTCACCTCACCGAGCATCCGGCGGTAGTCGGTGAAAAAACGCGTTCCGGCGAAACGCTTCTGCGCCTTGGCTTGCCCGTCGCGGCCGGCGTCCGCGACCGCCACGATCTCGGCCTCCGCCGATTTCCGCCAGGGCGTCTCGAGCCCGTGTCCGAAGTCGCCACGGCCCGTGTGGCCGATCACCGCCACGCGCCACTTCGGCGGCGGCTCGCCGGCTCGCACCGCGCCGGTGAGCACCAGGGCGCCGGTTCCAGCCGCCAGTTTGAGAAACGACCGACGGGAGGAGGGCCATGTCCGGGGCGCGACGGGGTTCACGAAACCACGACAAAACTCGCGCGCGTCAGTTCTGCGAGCAGAACGCGCGATGACGCCCTCGGGTTCTCTTGTTCGATCCAGTCTCGCGCGGAGACGCAGAGGCGCTGAGCCCCAGGAAATCGATCGAACACCTCAGGCCTCACCTCCCACCTCCTAGGCACCGTAACGAGCGAGGCGGTCGAAAAGGGTGAAGGGTGAGGCGCGAGATGTTCTGGTCGCCCTGGCTGCCCGATGGCGGGAACCGGTTACGGCACCTCGTAGACCTCGACCAAGCCGATGCCGGAGCCGCCGACGCCGCTGACCTGCACGCTGTAGTTCCCGGCGGAGAGCGTGACGAGGAGCGCGGCGTCCTTGGAAGCGGAGGGAAGGGCAAACGCCCCGACCTGCGCGAAGGCCCCGCTCAATTCGTTCGTCCCGCCCCAGTCGTTGTTTTCGCCCATCTTGCTGGCCCCGGCAAACAGCGCGAGCTGCGGATCGGCGACGGCGCCGTCGACGCCGAACGCCGCCAGCCCCGGGCCGACCGCGCGGATGAGCAGCTTCACGGGCGTGGCGCCGCCCACGACAAACCCCGCCGTGAGCCCGGTGCCGAGCTGCTTGAGCACGGAGACGTTCACCAGGCGCGGTGTCGTCGCGGTGAACGCCGCGGCGGGCGTCGCGTCGTAGAGTTCCGCGATGACCGCGCCCGCGCCGGTGCCGGAGACTTTGACGGAGTTGTCGCGGGAGGTGATCGTGGCGGTCGCGGCGGCATCGCGGGAGGTGGCACTCGCATACGCGAAGGCGCCGACGGCGGTCATCGCGTTGGCGAGTGCGGGCACGCCGCCCCAGTCGTTGTTTTCGCCGGTCTTGGCGGCGCCGGCGAAGAGCTCGAGCTTCGGGTCGGCGAGCGCGCCGGACACCCCGAGCGCGCCCAACGACGGGCCGGCCGCGCGCACGAGCAGGGGCTTGGCGCCGACGGTGCCCGTACCTCCGACGACATAGCCCATGGTGAACGCATCGTTGGCATCGGCGAGACCGGTGAGAATGGAGAGGTTCACCAGGCGCCCGGAGCTGCTGACCGGGCCAACCGAGAGCGTGGCGGGCTCACTGGTCGTGGGGCCTGCGGCGTTGGTGACCACCAACTGATAGTTGCCCGCGCTCGCGGCGGTGACGTTGGCGAGGCTGAGCGTCGCGCCAGTCGCACCGGGGATCGCCACTCCGTCCTTCATCCACTGGTAGGTGGGCGAGGTCACGCTGGTGACGGGCGGGGCGAGGATGACGCTGGTGCCGGTGCCGACATTCCGGGAGGCGAGAGAGCCAATTTCCGGACGAGCGGTGGCGAACAGATTGCCGGCGGGAGGATTGAGCGTGCTCAGGATGGGATTGAGGGCGGCCTGGACGTCTCGCTCCATGCTGCCGGGATCAGCCGTCGCCGTGTTGAAGAGGAGCATATAAGTCACGCCGTTGCGTTGCCTCACCATGAAAGACTTGGCGCCGGGCAGGGAACCTTCGTGGGTCCACGAGGCGTTGGTGCCGAGACCGTTCGTGAAGTTGAACACCTCGATGCCACTGGCATAGTGCTGACCGGAAGGGTAGGCGGTGATGACGTTCGCAGGCGGCGGAGTCGTCCATTGGACGAGTGAGGCCGGCGTGAGGATTTCCGCGGGACCCCGGTTGCTCCCGTCAAGGGCACAGAGCATCCGGACGTAATCCACGGCCGAGGAGGTCCACCCGCCGCTGCCGAGGCGCACCTCCAGCGACAAGCCGCCGTAAGGATAGGGCACGAGTGCCGCGGTCGGTGGGAACACCGAACGCACGAGCGGGGCACCGGGGTAGTCGTAGTAACGCACCTCCCCCGGGTGCCGATCGGCCAGCAACGAGCGACCGGGGAGCAGGCGCGTGACGCCGGCCTTGGCGAGAATGGCCGAGCGCGTGAAATCGGCGTAGGTCTGGCCGCTGGCCTTGGCGATGACGGCCTCCAGCACGCCGTAGCCGAAGTTGCTGTAGGCCTGCCTCGTGCCCGGATCGTAATCGAGGCGCTGCCCGATGACGTAGCGAATGGTGGCGGTCAGGTCGCCAGGAGAGGCCAGCCCGGAAGCGGCGGCGATCGCCGCGGTTTGCGCCATGTAGTCGGGGCTGATCGTCCGGTCCCAGCCGCCGGTATGCTGGAGCAGGTGCTGGACGGTGATATTCTGCACCCGAGGGTCGACGTTGGTCGCGCTCGGGAAGGCGGTGAGCCCGAGATAGGGAAACACCTTGAGGTCGAGGGTCAGCCTGCCCTGTTCGAGCAGGACCAGGGTGGCCAGGGCGGTGAGCGGCTTGGACGTGCTGGCGATGCGAAAGAGCGAATCGGGCTGCACCGGAGTGCCCGCCTCCCGGTCGGCGAGACCATAGCCACGCGCGAGCATGAGCCGCCCGTTGAAGGACACCGCGAGCTGGGCTCCCGGGCTGCTGAAACGCGCCATCAGGCCCAGCACCGCAGGGTCGAAGCGCTCCATGCCGGGCAGCGCGGGCCCGGTGATGGTGGGAGTTTGCGCGGGAAGCGGGGCAAGGCCGATCAGCAGCGCGAGTCCGGCCGGGCGTAGGAAGGAATTCATGGCAGCGAAAAGGTGCGGGCGCGAGCCGACGAAGGGCAGGCGCGTCCGAGCTTTCTTCCCGATGCGCGGGCCCGGGTTTCAGGAAATCTCGCCGTTGCCGGCGCCTTGCGGAAACGGCGCGCGGAGCGGGCGCACACGGCGGCGACATCCCGTACAGGCCAGGCGGGATTTGGGCTCGCATCACCTCGCGGTGGAAAAATATCCCTGGGGCGTGCAGTTTCCGACCACGCGCTGGGATGAACTCGCGATGGCATCGCTTCATGGCGACGCGGAGTCGCGCCGCGCGCTCGACGAATTCTGCCGTCGTTACTGGGGGCCGGTGAACAAGTTCATCCGGCGCCAGGGCCATTCCGAAACCGAGGCGGCCGATCTCACGCAGGAGTTCTTCCTGAACTTCCTCGAGGCGCGCTCGTGGCGCCGCGCGGATCCGCAGCAGGGCAAGTTCCGCACGTTCCTGCTCGGCGCGCTGGTGCACCGCCTTGCCAAGGCCCGTGCGCACCGCGACCGGCTGAAGCGCGGCGGAGGCACCGAGATCGTCGGCTTCGAGGAGTCGGCCGGCCCGCGCGACGGGGAGGCGGGCATGCCCACCGTGGCACCCGCGGAAGCGGAGCACTTCGATCGGGAATGGGCGCTCGAGATTCTGGGTTCGGCGCTCACCGAGGTGCGTGCCGACTACGCGGCGCGGGACAAGCTGCGGCTCTATGAGGCGCTGAAATGCTACCTTGGCACGCAGCCGACCGCTCCGGCGTATGAATCGGTGGCGGCAGAGCTGGGCCTCGCGCTTGCGGCCTTGAAAACGGAGGTCTTCCGCATGCGCCAGGCGTTTCGCACCGCCCTGCACCGCGAGATCGGCCGCACGGTGAACGATCCGAGGCAGGTGCAGGACGAGCTGCGCTACCTGCGCAACGTGATGGCCAGCCAGCTGCCGGGCATGCGCGGATCGGACGAAACCTGAAGTGCTGAAACGGGAAGAACTCCTGCGCGGAGGGTTCCGGCCAACGCCGCGCCGACCGCAAATGCCCGCCATGCCGCGCGAGAACTCTTTCCCCGCCTGCACCCAATGCGGCTGCACCGTGAGCACGGCCGAGACCGAATTCCTCTGCCCGGTCTGCCTCTTCGACGGCCTGGACCTGCCCGAGGAATCCGACGCGGCCGCGGCGCTGACTCCAACCCCCGAACGTCCGCGTTCGCTCCTGCCCATCCAGGGTCACACCGTGGTGGCCGAGCTTGCGCGGGGCGGGATGGGCGTGGTCTATCGCGCGCGCCAGTGGGAGCCGGAACGCGAGGTCGCGCTCAAGATGCTGCTCCCGTTCTCCGCCGCGTCGGCCGACATGCGCGCGCGCTTCCAGCGCGAGGCGCAGGCGCTCAGCGCGCTCGAGCACCCTGCCATCCTGCCGATCTACGGCATGGGCGAGCACGACGGGCTGCCCTGGTTCACGATGAAGCTCGCGACCGGCGGCAACCTCGCCGAGCGCGTGTCGGCTCTGCGCGGCCGGTGGCGCGAGATCGCCGCGCTCGTGGGAACCCTGGCCGACGCCGTGCAGTTCGCGCACGACCGCGGCGTGCTGCACCGCGACCTCAAACCGGGCAACATTCTCTTCGATGAGGCGGGCCAGCCGTACGTCGCGGACTTCGGGCTGGCGAAACTGATCCACGAGGATGCCGCGCACACGCAGACCGCACTGGCGCTCGGCACACCCACCTACCTCGCACCCGAAGTCGCCGCGAGCTCGGCGCACCGCGGCACGGTGGCAAGCGATGTCTACAGCCTCGGCGCGGTGCTCTTCGAGCTGCTGGCCGGACACCCGCCGTTCCAGGCGGACGGCCTGCCCGCGCTGCTCGCGCGCATCGTGTCGGAGGAGGCGCGGTTTCCCGACGCGGTGGCGGCCGCCGCGATCCCGCGCGATCTCCGCGTGATCGCGCTCCGCTGCCTCGCAAAGAATCCCGCGCACCGGTACGCCAGCGCGCGGGAGCTGGCGGAGGAGCTGCGCCGCTATCTGGGAGGCGAGCCGATCCTGGCCCGGCCCGTGGGCGCGGGGGAAAGACTGTGGCGCTGGTCGCGCCGCCAGCCGGCGTTGGCGACGGCCCTGGCCGCCTGTGTCGTGATCGCCATCGCCGGCGCCGCGGGCGTCTGGCGCCAGCTAAGGCAGACCGAAGCCGCGCGGGCCGTTGCGGTCCAGAAGACCGAAGCGGAGCAAGCGCAGCGAGTCCGGGCGGAGACGGCCCAGCGCCAGGCGGAGCAGAGCGAGCGGGTGATGCGGCAGAATCTCTATGCCGCCGACATGCTCGCGGTGCAGCGGGCGCTCGCCGAGCACGACCTCGGCACCGCGCGGCTGTTGCTCGAAACCCATCGGCCGCCCGCCGGCCAGCCGGACCTGCGCGGCTTCGAGTGGCGGTATTTCTGGGGGCGGGCCCAGCCGGGAAACTTCCTGACGCTTGCGCACGAAGGCCACGAGGTGAGCGCACTCGCGTTTTCCCCCGACGGTGCGTCGCTGGCGTATGCGAGCCGGCAGGTCATGGTGCATGACACGGCGACGTTCCAGCTCCAGGCGCGCATCCCCATGCCCAGCACCCAGTCGTTCGCGTTCGTGCCCGGGATGAAGCACGTGATGTTCCTGGGCAATCGCGAGCACGATGTGCATATCTGGGCGGCGAACGCCCCCAACCCGTTCCAGATCGTCAGGCCGCGAGTGGGACGCTGGCCCAACGTCGCGATCCGGCCGGCGGTCGGCCCGCTCGTGCTCGCGGTCGGAACTCACCCCAACTTCACCACGAACACCGAGGGCCGGACGGTGATCTTCACCATCAATCACCCGCGCGAACTCACCACGGGCGGACGGCGGCAGGTCCTGCCGGACGCGGGCGGCGTGGTCGCGTTTTCGCCGGATGGCCGGCTGCTCGCGACCGGATCGTGGCAGGGCAAGATCACGCTCTGGGAGCCGCTGACCGGCGCGGCGGTGAAGACGCTGGGCAACGCCCGCCGCGTCATCAGTCTTCGGTTTTCGCCGGACGGGCGGACCTTGGTCGCGTGCAGCCACGACGACAGCGCATGGCTGTTCGACGTCGAGAGCGGCACGCAACGCCCCGTCGCTCGCGCGCACGCCGGCCGGGTGGTCGACGCCGAGATTTCTCCGGATGGCCGGACCCTCGCCACCGGCGCAACCGATCAGACGGTGCGGCTCTGGGACATGGCGACCGGGCGGGAAACCGCCCGCTTTGCCGGCCATAGCTACACGGTGTCGCGCGTCGCGTGGTCTCCGGACGGGAACGTCCTCGCGAGCGGCGGGCAGGACGGCACCGTGCGACTCTGGCGGGTGGACGGCACCGCCGCCGCGGAGGAGGAGCCGATTCCAGGACACAGTTCCCGGCGCATGTTTGCACCTGACGGTCGGCGATGGGTGGTGAGCCATCCCGACGGCAAGACCGCGCTGCACGGCTACCCCAACCTCGAGCGAATCGCGGGCCCGAACGAGCTGGGTCGACCGGTGGGATTTGGCCGCAGGGAGGGCGAAAGCGCTTTCTTCACTCTGCGGACGAAGCGGGATAACGACTCCGAACTCGCCCGCTGGGCGTCGACCGACTTGCGCGCGCTCGGCGCCACGCCGTTGGCCGGAGCGGAGATGCCGCTGCTGTCACCGGTCCTTTCCGCGGATGGCGGCAGATTCGCCGCGGGCCTGGGCCGGGGAGAAATCGGCCTTTGGGATCTTTCATCGCCCCAGCACGCCCTGCAGCGCTTGCAGCTGCCGGTCCCTCAGGCCAGCACGACTCTGGCATTGGAGTTCTCGCCCGACGGCCGCCGGCTCGCCGCAAGCTTCATGGACTCGACCAGCGTTTACCTCTGGGAAATCGCCGGCACGCCGGGCTACCGCGAGCTGACCGGACACAAAGGCTTCGTGACGCACCTGCTTTTCACCGCGGACGGCCAGACTTTGGCGAGCGCTGATGGCGATAAGGTGATCAAGCTCTGGTCCGTCGCCGACGGAAAGGAAACGGGTTCGCTTCTGGGCCATCGGTTAGGCGTGCTCGGCCTCGATATTTCTTCGGATGGGAGAACGGTGGCGTCGGTCTCCGGCGATCAAACGCTCCGGCTGTGGAATCTCGCGACCCGCCGCGAAGTGGCCCGCTTCGAACTACCGGTCCCGGCCCATACGGTCGCGTTTGCGCCCGATGGCACCGGCCTGCTCTACGAGCGGCGCGACTCTGACTCGCCGCGGATACTCATCCACCGGGCCCCCGGTCTGCGCGCAACGGATACCGGCCCGTCGCCAAGCCCGGGCGCGCCGTAGTGCGTCGGAGAACCATCGAGCCTGAGGTGTTATCCTTCTTTCTGCGAGCAGAACGCGAGATGACGCCCTCGGCTTCTCTTGTTCGATCAAGTCTCGCGCGAAGACGCAGAGGCGCTGAGAGCCAGAAAAACCAGTCCTTCTCCGCGCCTCCGCTGCTCCGCGCGAGCCATCTGTCAGGGCAGCGCCTTGCCGAAGAAGTCCTGGTACGCGGAGTCGATCTGGAATCCCTCGACCCCGATCCGCCGCAGTGCCTCCACGTCGCGTTTCGCCTGCGCCCGCTCCGAATCGTTCTCGTACCGGAACAGGTTGATGGCTGGAAACACGAGGGCACCGGCGCGCTGCAACTTCGGGATCATCTCCGGCGGCAGCCACGCGGGAATTCCGAACCAGTGGCGGCCCGCCAGCGCCAGAGTCTCCCCGGCCTTGGTCCGCTCCAGTTCCTCGGGGCTCACGGGCACCAGCGCGACGTCGCCCAGCTCCGCCCGCACCAGCGGATGGCCGGAGATCGCCACGGTGGATTTTTCGAGCCCGTGCTTTCGCACGAGGGTCGCGACCTTTCGCAGCAACTCGACCTGCGGCGAATCCTTCAGGTCGAGCATCACGCCGAGATGGAGCTGGCGGCAGAGCAGGAGCGCCTGCTCGAGACCGGCGACCGGCTCGCCGTTCCGGCGGAAACGCAACGCGCGCACCTCCGCTTCGGTGAGCGCGCTGACGGGGCCGTCGTGTCCGGTGGCTGCGCGCAGGTTTGCATCATGGAACAGCATGGGCGCGCCGTCCTTCGTCGCGCGCACGTCGAGTTCGACCATGTCGTAGCCGTGGCGCGCCGCCTCGCGGATCGCCGCCAGCGACGCTTCGGGAACCCGGCTCGACACGACGCCGCCGCGATGGGCGATCAGCAACGGACGCCGGGCGCGGACTTTCGCCGCGTCGCGCACGTCGATGAGTTCCTTGTCGCTGCTGTACACCGGCGCGGCCGCGGCGGCGCGGCGGCGCGACTCCATCGGTGCGAGCGGGTCGGCCGGCACGGGCCGGCCGTCGATCAGCCGCGCCACGTCGCGCAGCGCGATCACCTGAAAGCCCTCGCGATGCAGCCAGCCCATGTACTCCTCGAAGCGCTCGCGCGGCGTGTTCACCCACGGATGCTCGCCATCCGGCACCCCGTGAAACTGGAGCACGGGAATCCTTCCCGGGCCGCCGCGCGCGACCGCCCGCTGCAGGTCCGAGAGAGTCCAATCCGGCCGGGCGTCGCCCGTCGTGGGAATCAGGAGGGGATGATCGACTCCGGGCTCGAATGCGACTCCACCGCCGAGCGCATAGGGCCCCTCCCGCTCGCCGCCGCGGCGGGCGAACCGGATCCCGGCCTGCGCGAGGACGGGCAGCGCTGCCGGGTGGAAGCGATTCCCCGGCCAGGCGAAACTCACGGGCACCGGGATCCCATGGGCACGACACTGCGCGGCGATCGCCTCGAGTTGTTCGGCGAGTCGCGGCAAGGTGCGCTCGGTGATGCCCAGGTGATCGCGCGTGTGGTTCCCGATCTCGAAACCGTCCCGGTGCAGCTCCGCGATCTGCTCCCAGGTCATGTAGTCCCGCTTGTTGGTCCGGAACGTGAATCCCTCGGTGATGAAGAAGGTGGCCCCAAAGCCGTAGCGCTTCAGCAGCGGCGCCGCGACGGCGTGGTGCGAGGCGGAGGAGTCGTCGAACGTCAGCACGACGAGTCTGGGCGGAGGCGATTCGGCCGCGCGCGCGGAAGCCAGCAGCGACGAAACGGCAATCAGGCAAGCGACGGGACGCGCGAACGAGGACTTCATCTCGCGGAGAAAAAGCGGGGCGGTCGCGCGGCGCGAGCCTGCGTATCCCGTCACCGCGCCTGCCTGGCCCGCGGTGCCAGCCAGGCGCAGGGGATGTCCACGCCGACGCCAGATAGCAGGAACAGGGGGTAAGCCAGAATGGGCTGAATTCCTTCAGCCAGGTCCTCTACTGAGGTCTGAGCCAACTCATGCTGTTGGCCTTCAAATAAGCCGTGAAGACGGCTGCACCAAAAGAGGGAGCGGCTTGTCCTCGAGCCGCTGCGCACCGGTCCTTCGCACGTCAGCCGCCTGGGGACAGGCGGCTCCACCGCAACGGCATCGGTCCGGCTCAGTTCTCACCTTTCGCCTTCAGGCACCGGACTGGGGGCGACGGTTGCTAACGGTCACGAGGTGAGGCCTGAAGGGTTCACTTTCTTCCCGGTCACTTCCTCCGGAACAACTCGCTCTGCACGAGCGCGTGGACGAGCGAGCGCACGCCGTAGTCCCTTTCCTTCACGCCAGCCACGATCGCGTCCACCGCCGCCCGGTCGCTGAAACGCACCGGCGCGCCCGTCGCGTAGATGGCGAGTTGCCGGGCCAGGTTCGTCGCCACCTGCACGTCGCTCTCCTTCAGGAGCCGCTTGAGCTCCCGGATCTCGGCGAAGGGGCGTCCGTCGGGGAGTTCGCCCGCAGCGTCCACCGGCAACCCCAGGTGGTACTCGAACGGCTGCCCGTTCTTGCCGAGACCTTTCACCGCCGGCTTGTCCGGGTCGATCGCGCGGTACTGCTCGCGCCAGCCGCCCATGACGTCGAAACTTTCCAGCGCGAAACCGGGCGGGTCCATCTTGCGATGACAGGACGCACAGCTCGGATCAGCGCGGTGCTTGGCGAGCTGCTGCCGGATCGTTACCGCGCCCCGGATGTCCGGCTCCACCGCGGCTACCGGCGGCGGGGGCGGAATCTCGATGCCGAGGATCCGCTCCACGATCCATTTACCGCGCAACACGGGCGAGGTCGTCGTGCCATTCGCCGTCACTTTGAGCACGCTGGCCTGCGTCAGGAGCCCGCCGCGCACGTTGTCCGGCGGCAGCGTGACCCGCCGCATCGCGCTGCCGAGCACCCCCGGCACGCCGTAGTGCAGCGCGAGCCGCTCGTTCAGGAACGTGAAATCGGAATCGATCAGGTTTCGCGCCGGCAGATCCCGCTGGAGGAGGTCGGAAAAGAAGTGCCGCGTCTCCAGCACCGCCGCCTCCACCAGCGCGTCGTCGAGATAGTAGTCGTTGTAGAGCGTGGTCGACGGCGTGGAGTCCTCGACCTTCCGCAGGTCGACCCAGTAATCGAGAAAAGCCTCCACGAATCGCGCTGATTTCGGATCGGCCAGCATCCGCTCCGTCTCCGCGCGCAGCGCAGAGGACTGCCGCAGCTCGCCGCGCGCCGCCCGCGCCCGCAGCGCCGGGTCCGGTTCCGAGTTCCAGAGGAACAACGCCAGCCGCGTGGCCAGCGCGTGATCGTCGAGCGGGCCCGGCTGCTCGTCGACAAACACGAAGCCCGGCGACGCCAGCACCGCCGTGTACATCGCGGTCATCGCCTCGGTAAAGCTCAGCCCGGCCCGCGATCGCTCGTCGAAAAGAGCCAGGAACCGCTGCACGTCGCCCTCGACCACCGGTCGGCGGTACGCGCGCGCCATGAACCCGCGCAGGAGCCGCTCCCCGTCCGCCCGCGGCTGCGTCGACACCACCTCCACGGGCACGTCCTCCATCGGCACCACGTTCCGGCCCGCGTTGCGCCCGCCCTCGCGGCGGTCGCCGTTCGCGATCACGGCGATCGTCACGCCCCGCGCTTTCGCCCCTCCGTCCGTGGCCTTGATTTCCCGCAGCGGCAGGTCGCCGAACAGCAGGCGGTAGCCCGCGAGCGTCGCCTCGTCGTAGAGGGGGCCCTCCACTTCCATCCAGCGGAACGCCACCCCGGGCGCGCCCTCGGGCGTCATCAGCGGATTGCGGAAATTATTCGGCCGCGACCGGTACAGCCGCGAGGCGTCCGGCACCAGCGTCTCGTTCGCGAGCAGCCAGATCTCACCGAGATCGTACACCGCGGGTTCCGGCGTGAGGTCGAACGCCCCGACCCGCCGGTTCATCACGCCGTTGCGCGTGTACACCGTCACCGGCTCGTGACGCCGGCCGGGCTGCACGCGGTCATAGTCGCCGACGTTGGGATTCGGCGGACGCGGCGTGCCCTTCCGGTCGCCTTCCCCGTTGAAACGCATCTGGATTCCCCCGGGCGGCAGCCAGAGCGTATAGCCGCTGAACTTGATGCGGTAGCGACCGGCGACCGGCGCGCGGAAGCCGTCCCACCGATAGGTGAAGCCGGTCACGTAGTTGCTCGAGACCCAGCCGACGGCTTCCGTTTCGCGCAGGTCCGGGTTGGCGGCGCCGACCGTCAGTGGCTCCCTCAGCCAGCGTACGTCGGGCTGCGGTGTATTCAGCCCGATCACCGGAAATGTCATCCGGTCCGGGGACGAGTTGAAGATGCTGCCGGTGAACTTGCTCGTGAGGGTGCGCTGGTCGCGCGCGTAATGCCGCACGGTCGTCGTCGGCGGCTGCACGAACTTGGCGCTCAGCACCTGCCGGATGGCGTAGTCCGCGGCCGCCATGTAGCGCGCCATGTGCACGTGCGAGACGTCCAGCGCGTTGCCCAGCTTGTTGAACCGGTGGGCCTCTCCGTCCTCGGGAAACTGCCCCCGCACCTGGAGCCAGGGCGCCGCCAGCAGGTCGCGCAGGGCATGTTCGTATTCGTAGCCGTTGAGCCGCCGCCGCAGCGCCCGCCCTTCCTCCGCTTCGGTCGCGCGCTCGTGCGCGACGATCCGGCCGCCCAGGGCCTCGAGCAGCGCCTTCCGCTCCGCCGGCTCGGGCTGCTTCTTCTCCTGCGGCGGCATCTCGTGCGCCTCGAGCCGGTCGTGCACCCGGACCCACTGGCGGAGGTTCTCCGCATCGGCGGGCTTGAACGCGAGCGACGCAAGATCGAGCCCGGCCTCGCGGTCGACGTCGTTGTGGCAGCCGGCGCAGTGTTTTTCGATGAATGCCGTCACCCGTGGACCGGGGCTCGCCGCGGCCAAGCTCGCCCACAGCGCTGCGCCGGCCACGATAAGCCGTGACCCCGCGCGCCAGGACCCAGCTGGGCATGTGGACCGGTGCGGTCGCGCCGACATGGACGCCGTGCCTTCCCTCCCCTCGCTCGCACTCGCAGCCACGCGTTTCGTCACCCGCGCGCGCCACCCGGCCGTCCGGCTTCCCGCGTTGGGCGTGACCCGTTCGTGCTGCCCGCTCATGCCAGTTCCAGCCCCTTCATCGTCCCCGTCGACGACGCGAAGCGCTCCGACTCAATTCCCATCCGCTGCAGCATCGAGACGAAGAGGTTCGGCAGCGGGTAATTCTGCGTCCGCGAAAACGCGAGATGCTGGCCATGCCTGAAGCCGCCGCCGGCGAGGATCATCGGCATGTTGAAGCATGTGTGCTGGTTGGCGTCGCCGAAGTTCGATCCGTACAGCACCATCGTCCGATCCAGCAGCGGCTCGCCCTCCTCCTGCACCGCCTTCAGGTCGGTCATCAGCTGCGCGAGCAGCTTCATGTGCATCTCGTCGATCGTCTTCAGCTGCGAGCGCTTTGCCTCCGACTTTCCGTGGTGCGACAGGTTGTGATAACCGTCCGAGATCTTCACGTCGGGTATCTCCAGCGCCGGCGTCGACACCCCGTAGAGCATCAGCGTGATGGCCCGGGTCGAATCCGTCTCGAACGCCAGCCGGGCCAGATCGTACATCACCTTGATCTTGTCCATGTACGCGGCCGGCGACTCGGGATCGACCGGCAGCCGCGCGCGCACCACCGGCTTCGGTTTCCGCTCCCACCCTGCCGAAGCCTGCAGCCGGTGCTCGAGGTCACGCACGCTCGTGAAATACTGGTCGAGCCGGTCGCGGTCCCGCGCGGTCAACCCGCGCTGCAGGTCCTTCGCCTGGCCCGCCACGGTGTCGAGGATGCTGCGGCCCGTATCCAGTTTCCGGACCTGCTCCTCGATCTGCTCCGGCGTGCCCTGCAGGAACAGCTGCTTGAACACCTCCGCCGCCTTGTCCTCCGGCGGGATCGCCACGCCGGTGCCGGTCCAGGAGAGCGAGCGGACGCGCGTGTTGACGCCCAGCGTCAGCGAGGGAAACCGCGTCAGCGTCCCGATCCGTTCCGCGATGTGCTGGTCGAGCGAGATCGTGTTGCGGAAGGAGCTGCTGCCCGGGTGCGGTGCCGCCGTGAGGAAACAGATGTCGGCCGGGTGACCGCCGTCGACGTTGGGATGCGAGACCCCGCTGAAGACCGAAAAATCATTCCGGTGCGCCGCCAGGTGCTGCAGGTACGGAGACAGTTCGTATCCCCGCCCGGCGGTCTGGGGAAAAAACTGGTCCGCCAGCAGCCCGAGATCGTTGCACACCGCGAGCATTCGGCGCGGCTTCGCGCCGGGCGCGAGCGGCGACGACGCGCGGGCCGCGCGCGCGAACGGCAAGAGCATCGACTCCAGGAACGGCAGCGACAGCGCGATCCCGGAGCCGCGCAGGAACTGCCGCCGCGACAGCGCCCGCCGGGTGGCAACGAAAGGTGCGGAAAGGGGGGGGGAGATCGGCTTCATGGGGTCGGCGAGGAGAGACGTATCCGGCGAAGTTCGGGTGCAGCATAACGGCCCCGCGCCGGTGCGCGAGACTAGTTCTCGGAGCAGCGTCGCGCTCGACGGTCCGCGTCGTCGGAGCGAGGAGGCCCGGACTCGGAATCTCGGCCGTCATGACGGGCGGAAGGGGGGACCGAGCACGCAATTGATGTGGCGGTACGCCGGTTAACGCCTTTGCGTCTACGCGGTCGGCCGGGTTGTCGTGTGCTTCCCGGCCTCCCATCCGTCCCACGCTTCCCTCATGGCCAAGATTCTGATCGCCGACGATTCCACGGTCTGCCGCACCGTGCTCTCCCTGTTGCTGACCAACCAGGGGCACGAAGTGAAGCAGGCGCACGATGGCCAGGAAGCGTTCGCCCTGCTGCAGCGCGAGGTGTTCGATCTGCTCTTGCTCGATCACGACATGCCGCACGCGAGCGGCATGGAGGTGCTCCGGCGGGTGCGCGGCCAATCGGAGATACCGGTCATCATCGTGTCGGGCACGATGACGCCGCAGCTCTCGCAGGAATATGCCGCGCTCCGGGCAGGCGGAATCTATGGGAAACCGGTGAATCCCATCGTGCTTCGGGATCGAATCGCCGCGCTGTTATCGTCCGCCACGGCTGACGTGATGGCGGAGAAAACGGACCAGGAGCGGGCGTTTGCCCGGGAGATCGCGCGGGTGAAGGATTTTCCGACGACCCTGACGCTGCTGGGCAATCGCAACGCGCCCTTTGCCGCGATCATCAAGCGGATCGTGGGCGATGCCCCCGTCGAGGAGATCGTGCTGCCGAAGTCGGGCGGAGCGGAGCTGCTGGGGAACGTGCGGCCTGACCGGGTGATCGTGATTCCGGCGGCGGCGGACCTTTCGGAGGCGGCGCAATCGGCACTGGAAGACTATGTGGCGAAGCCGCGCGCCCGCGTGATCTTGTGCGTGACGTCGTCGATCGAATTGCTGGAGGACCTCGGATTCAGCCAGACGTTGCTCATGCGGTTTGGAACGCGCCTGCTGGAGATCCCGGCGGATATCTAGCTCGATCGCCGGCACCACGAAACGGCGTCTACCGCGGCGCGTCACGGGGCACCTTGCCGCTTGCGCCGGCGGCCGGTGCAGGTAGCAACGGGGCGTGCGCTTTCTACCCCTGACCGCCGCGCTGCTGGGCGCCGCCGCTTCCCTCTCCGCCGCAGACACGTATGGGCCCGGCCCCGACGCGCAGGTGCGGCCGGTGCCGCACGGCGAGTTGCGCACCGGGACGTTTGCCTCGAGCCAGGTCTTCCCTGGCACGACGCGCGAATATTTCGTCTACGTGCCGAAGCAATATGCGCCGGACCGACCGGCGTGCCTGATGGTGTTTTTCGACGGCGCGGGATTCATGAACGCCTCGGGCGCATTCCGGGTGCCGACGGTGTTCGACAACCTGATCGCGAGGAAAGAAATGCCCGTCACGATCGCGGTCGGGGTGAATCCGGGCTCGATCGCGCCGACGGTGCCGGGCGCGAAGGCGCGCAGCAACCGGAGCTTCGAATACGATTCGCTGGGCGACGCCAACGCGCGTTTCCTGCTGGAGGAGTTGCTCCCGGAAGCGCTGAAAGGGCTGAACGTGACGGCGGACCCGGCAGGACGCGCCGTCGTGGGCAACAGCTCGGGCGGGATCGCGGCGTTCACGGTGGCGTGGGAGCGGCCGGACCAGTTCCGGAAAGTGATCAGCCACATCGGCAGCTTCACCAATATCCGCGGCGGACACGACTATCCCGCGCTGGTGCGGAAGTCGAAGCCGGCACCCAGGCCGCTCCGCGTCTTTCTGCAGGAAGGGCATGCGGACCTCGACAACCTCCACGGCAACTGGCCGCTGGCGAACCGCGACATGGCGGCGGCGCTGAAGTTCGCCGGTTACGACCATCAGCTCGTGTTCGGCTCCGACGGCCACAGCGGCCGGCACGGGGGTGCGATCTTTCCGGATACGCTGCGCTGGCTCTGGCGCGACTGGCCGAAAGAGTGACCGCGCACGCCGAACACCCGCACCGACGGCCCCATTTCCCCTTCCCCACCCTGCTCCGCCCCCGCCCTCCGGCATGCCGTCGAGGCGCGCCACGGTGAGTGCCACCCTGCGAGCAATCCCCCTTTCCCCGCCATGACTCCCTTTCGACTCTCGCTTCTCCTGCTCGCCGCCGTCCCGCTGGCCGCGGCGGACGGTTTCAAGATCACGCCCGACCACGAAGTGCGCGCGGGCGTGGCGCAGGGAAAGCTGCTGCCGATGCCGGCGTGGGGCTCGAAGATTTATCCCGGGACGACGCGCGACTGGTGGGTGTACGTGCCGGCCAACTACCGGCCCGACGGCAGCGCGGCGCTCATGGTGTTCCAGGACGGGCACGACTACGTGAACCCGAAGGGGAACTGGCGGGTGCCGACGGTGTTCGACAACCTGATTGCCTCGGGCGCAATGCCGCCGACGGTGGCGGTGTTCGTGAACCCGGGTCACGATCCGGCCAGGGGCAGACCGGCGACACCGTGGCGCGTGAGCAACCGCTCCCTCGAGTACAACGCGCTCGGCGATCGGTACGCGCGGTTCCTGCTCGAGGAAATCCTGCCCGAGGTGGAGAAGCAGTTTCCGCTCTCGCGCGACCCCGCGCGGCGGGCCATCGGCGGCGCGAGCAGCGGAGCGATCGCGGCGTTCACCGCGGCGTGGGAGCGGCCGGAATCCTTCGGCAAGGTATTTTCCACGATCGGCAGCTACGTGAACCTGATGGGTGGCCAGGCCTACCCGGCCCTGATCCGCAAGACGGAGCGCAAGCCGATCCGCGTCTACCTCGAGGACACCTCCGGCGACCTCGACAACCCTTACGGCAATTGGCCGATCGCGAATCAGCAGATGCACGCGGCGCTGCGCTACATGGGCTACGACGTGCGCTTCGATTACGCGGAAGGCTACGGGCACAACTCCCAGCACGGCGGATCGCTTTTCCCGGCGGCAATGCGCTGGCTCTGGCGGACCGAAAAGCACGTGCCGACGATCGACACGAAGGGGGACCTGGGCGGCGACATGACGCTGCACCGCCTGCTGATCGAAGGCGAGGACTGGGTGCCCGTGGCCGACGGCCTGGGCATGGCCGACGCACTCGCCAGCGATGCGGCGGGCAACTTCTTCTTCAGCGATATCCGCGGCAGCGCGCCGGGCGTGTACCGGATCGGGTTGGACGGAGTGAAGACGAAGCTCAGCGACGAAGCATTGAGCGGGATGAAGTTCGGCCCGGACGGCCGGCTCTACGGCTGCCAGGGCGCGAAGCGACGGCTCGTGGCGATCGACTTGAAGGCCCAGACGCTGGAGGTGCTCGCGACCGACGTGCAGCCCAACGATCTCGTGGTGACCGCGCGCGGCCAGCTGTATTTCACCCACACGGCGAGGAAGGAGGTCGCGCACGTCGACCTCGCGACCAAGCGCCTCAAGGCCGCGGACGGCGGGCTGGCCAACCCCAACGGCATCACGCTCTCCCCGGACGAAGGCACCCTGGCCGTGAGCGAGAGCCGCGGCGGCCACGTCTGGACCTACCGGATCAATCCGGATGGTACGCTCGACGCCAGGGCGCCCTACATGGCGATGCGGCGGCCGATCGATCCGAAGGGGGAGTTCAAATTTAACGAACCACCGCCGTATCTCGCGGCCTCGGGCGGGGACGGGATGACGACGGATGCCCAGGGCCGCTTCTACGTGACCACGACCCTGGGCATCCAGGTCTTCGATCCGACGGGGCGATTGTGCGGGGTCGTGCGCAAGCCGGACGCGGGAAGAAACATCGTCAGTTGCGTGCTGAGCGGACCAGCGCGCGGCTACCTCTACGTGGCGAGCGGCGGGACCATCTACCGCCGCAAGGTGCAAGCGACGGGCGGCGCGCCGTCGACGAGGGGCTGAGCGCGGCGCCCGCGATCCGGCGCAGAAGACCGGGCCCCGCTATTTCCGCGCGAAAAGCTCCGTCAGCAGCCGCGTCGCGGCCGTCGCCAGGATTTCGCCGCCGCCGGGCGCGAGGCGCGCGCTGTCGACTTCGTAGCTTCCTTCCGGATACGCCTTCTCGTTCGGGATGTAGCTGATCGAGCCGTTGGCTGACTGCTCGGCGACGAAGGTGTAGGCGAAGGACGAGTTCCGTTTGATGAAAAGTCCCATCTCCACGAACGAGTCGCCCGGATAGCCGACCAGCGCGAGGTCGCGGCCGAACGTGATCGCCTGCACCTCGGCCGGCCAAAGGCCGTCGGGGCCGTACTCCGCGATGTCCAGCGTGCGCCAGGCCTCGATCACCGCATTGAAGGGCGCGCCCTTTCCCCACCTGGCCACCGTTTCCCGGGCGGTCGCGACCTCCGCGGCCGATGGCTGGTAGCGCACGGGCACGCGCACCGGCTGCGACTCCGCCTGCAGTTTCGATGCGTCGACCGGCTGCAAGGCATGATACGTCTTGAGCACGGCAGCCGCGAGCACCGTGCCGACGCGCGCGGCCTCGGCCTCGCCGCTCAGGCGGCGGCTCGTGCGGTAGATGTCCACGTGGTTGATGTTGCCCGACATTCCATTGAGGAAGACGGTCAGCATGCCCGGTCCCTTCACCCGCGAGAGCGTTTCGGCCAGCGTGTGCGGGTAGTCGGCGGAGATCTTGTCTCCGCCGACGATCGCCACGTGCAGCGCGAAGTTCACGATCGTGACGAGCGGCCTGCCGTCCTTGCCCTCGGCGTAGATCACGCCCACCTCGGGATCGATCGGGCCCATGCGGCGCACGGCGTCGGAGGGGCGTCCGCCCATCGTGACGCGGCCGTCGCGCAAGAGGTAGCGGCGGTTGAAACTGATCGTATCCTCGTGGCCGCGGCCGACGGAGAGCGTCGCCGGCTGCAGGTCCGCCTCGGCGAGCCGGACGCTCTCCGCGATCAGGCCCGGCAGTTTCTCGACGTACGCCGCGCTGATCGCGCGGGCGGCCTCGCCCTGGAGCGCGAAGAAGGGGGGATGCGTCTGCGGTCCGGCATGGCAATGCGTCGCCGCGATCATGACCCGTTCGGGCGCCACACCCGTGTTCGCCGCGATGAGGGCGCGGGCTTTCTCCATGATCGGCCGGTGGATGCTGATCAGATCGCAGGCGACGACCGCGGCCTTCACTCCGCCGGCCTCGAAGACGACGGCCTTGGCGTGGACGTCGGAGGACACGCCGGTGGAGACGGTATTGCCGTACGAGTTGCCCATCACCGCCCCGACGGGAGGCGTGATGACGACCTTGGCGCGGCCGACCCGAAGGTCGGCGCCGGCAAGCGGGGTGAGCAGGACGAAGACGGCAGCGACGAGACCAGGGAGGCGACGCGAGCAGGGCATGGGAAGAGGCAGAGGGTGGACGGATCGCCGCCATCGGCAGCCAACCCCGCTCCGGAGGCAATGCGTCAGTCGAGGCACTTTGGTGGTTCCGCCGCAAGCCGCTGCTGGAGAACTCGTGGCAGATTCCAATGCCACCGTATTCCTTTGCGTCGCTCATCGCTGTGCGCGAGAGAAACGTCGTCATGAATCCCAAGAGCATCATCGGCCTCATCATCGGCGCCCTGGTGATCTTTGTCCTGGTTGTCGCCGGATCCGCCTCGACGTATGTCGTGGAGCCCGGCCACCGCGGGGTGGAGGTCGTCCTCGGGAAGGTCTCACCGGGCTACAAACCGGAGGGCTTCGGCCTCAAGATTCCGTTCGCCACGCGGATCATCCCGATGGTGATCCGCCAGCAGACGGCAAAGATGACGGCGGACTGCTATTCCTCCGACCTCCAGCAGGTGAAGATCGCAGTGCGCGTGCTCTATCGCGTACCCGAGAGCTCGGTGGTGGCGGTGTATCGCGAATATGCCGGCGATGCCTTCGAGGCGCTCATCAAGCCCCGCGTCGCCGAGGCGCTCAACGAGATCACGGCCCGGCGCACGGCCGAGATGATCGTGCAGAAGCGCGAAGAGGTGAAGAGCCTGGCCCTGGAGAGCGCCCGTCGCAAGGTCGGCACGGTGCTCGTCCTGGAAGACGTCGTGCTCGAGGATATCAACCTCACCGACGCGCTCGAGAATGCCATCGAGGCCAAGATGGTGCAGGAGCAGGAGGCCGCACGCGCCCGTTTCGCCCAGCAGCAGGCCCAGGTCGAGGCCAACACGGCCATCATTCGCGCGAAAGGCGAAGCGGAGTCGATCCTGCTGCGCGGCGCCGCCCTGCGGGAGAATCCCAGCGTCCTCGAGTTGCAGATTGTGGAACGGTGGGACGGCATCGCCCCGCTGGTGGTTGGTCCGGGGGTCAGCGGCTCAGGCATGGTCCTTCCGCTTGGAGACACGCCTGCGTCCGCGGCGGGAAAGGAGGGCGCCCGATGAATCCACGTGCCTACGGCGGTCCCCACGACGGTGATGTGGATCCGCGCGCGCTCAAGCGCACCATCGGCGTCGCCCTGCTGCTTTTCGTCGGCGTCCTGCTCCTCTCCTCCGCGACGTACGTGGTGCAACCCGGTACGCGCGGCGTGGCGGTCACGCTCGGCACCGTGTCGCCCGATTTCAAGCCCGAGGGATTCGGGTTCAAGCAGCCGTTCCTCACGACGATCCACCCCATTTCCGTGCGGCAGCGGACCCGGCCGATGCCCGCCGAATGCTATTCCTCCGACCTGCAGCAGGTGAAGATGGAGGTGCACGTGCTGTACCGGATCCCGGAGTCGTCGGTGGTGAAAATCTTCCAGGAATACGCCGGCGAGCCGTTCGACAACCTCATCGCGCCCCGCGTGCAGGAGGCGTTGAAGGAAGTGGCCGCGACCCAGAGCGCCGAGCAGATCGTGAAACGGCGCGAGGAGATCAAGACCCGCGCACTGGAACTCGCCCGGCGCAAGATCGGCGCGGAATTCCTCATCGTGGCCGACCTCGTGATCTACAACCTCGCGCTGTCGTCCGAGCTCGAGACGGCCATCGAGATGAAGATGGTGCAGGAGCAGGAAGCGGAGAAGGCGAAGTTCACGCAGCTCAAGGCGCAGATCGAGGCGGACACGGCCATCATCCGAGCGAAGGGCGAGGCGGAGTCGATCCAGGTCCGCGGTGCCGCCCTGCGGGCCTCGCCCGATTTCGTGAAGCTGCAGATCCTGCAGTCCTGGAACGGACGCTCGCCGCTGGTCGTAGGCGGAGGTGACGCCAACGTCATGTTGTCGCTCGACGAACTCAGCCGTCGCGCCGGAGCGGCGGCGTCGCCGGCCGGCCCCGCGCGCGCGCCGGCCGCCTCGCCGCCACGACCAGTTCCCGGGACAGCGCGTCCGCGATGAACCCGCGGCTGCGCGCCACGATCCAGCTGCTCGTGCTGGTCGGGTTCGTGGCGCTGCTCTTCCTCCTGTTTCCGCGCACGCTCGCGTTCGTCGAACTGGCCGCGCGCGAACTGCGCTACCTCTGGTGGCTGGTGCTGCTGGTCGCGCTGGCGGGCTGGCTCATCTGGGGCGCAGGGCGGAAGCGGAAGTGATCCTGGAGGCGACTATTCCCCGGGCTTCGCTTTCAAAGCGAAGGCGACGTAGGCATCGCCCGCTCCCGATTTGCCGCCCACGCGGCCGCCGCCGGTCGCCGTGATCACGACGAACTGGCGACCGCCGACTTCGTAGGTCATCGGGGCGGCGGTGCCGGCAAACGGCAGCTTGGCCCACCAGAGCTCCTTCCCCGTATCCGCGTCGAACGCACGCAGGCGCTCGTCCTCAGTGCCGGCGACAAACACGAGTCCGCCGGCCGTGACGGACGCTCCGCCGAGCGTCTGGGAACCGGTGAGCGGCACGCCCTGCCTGGTCAGTTCCTCGAGTTCGCCCAACGGCACGCGCCAGAGCGCCTTGCCGGTGCCGAGGTCGTAGCAGTTGAGCAGGCCCCACGGCGGCTTGATGCCCGGGTAGCCTTCGTGGTCCACGAGGAAGTGAAAGCCGTCGAACACGTATTTCGGCGCGTCCGCTCCCTGGCCGCGAGACGGCGGCTGGTTGCGCCGGTAGAGGTAATCGAGCAGGTCCTGTTTCTCCGCGGAGTTCAGGACCAGGTTGGGCGGCATTGCGCCGCGACCCTTCGCGATGAGCTCGAGCACGTCGGTTTCCGCCAGTCGCGCCTTCAGCCCGATCAGCGGCGGCGCGACGCCCACGCCGAGCCGCGTGGGCCCGTGACACGCCGCGCAGTGCTGCGCGTAGAGCTTTTCGCCGGCGGAGAGCGGGTGACGGGGATCGCGTTCTCGCTCGTTGTTCGCGATGACGGTGATCCGGGAAACCCAGCGGTTGGAGGTCACGTAGAGCCGGCCGGTGGGCACGTCGACCGCCGCGCCCGACCATTCGGCGCCGCCGCGCGAACCGATGAAGAGCGTCGCCTTGCCCTCGGTGAACGGCTCGAAGAAGCCGTAGTTCGATCGCGCGACCACCTTTTGCACGAAGTCGCGCGCCTCGGGCGTCCGGTCCGTGATCATGTCGGGATGAAACTCGCTGCGCGAAAGCGGCTCGGGCAGCTCCGGATCGGGCTGGTAGGGCGCGGTGCGTTCGCCAGGCAGGCGCGAAACCGGCGCGCGGCGCATGCGCACGGGGAAGACGGGCTTCCCAGTCATACGATCGAGCACGAACAGGTGGCCCGACTTGGCCATGCAGGTGACGACGTCGACGCGTCGGCCTTCCTTCTCGATCGTCACGAGGTTCGGCGGCGCGCAGACATCGAGGTCCCAGATGTCATGGCGGACATCCTGGAAATGCCACACCCGGCGGCCGGTGAGCACGTCGAGCGCGAGCACGCAGTTGCTGAAGAGGTTGTCGCCGAGCCGGCCGATGCCGACCATGTCGGGCCGCGGCGCGCCGAGCGCGATGTACGCGATGCCGCGCTGGTCGTCGAGGGACAGCCCGCTCCAGCCGTTCGCGCCGGCCTGCGGATCGTTCCAGGTGTCGGCGCCGAACTCCCTGCCGCGCGCGATGGAATGGAAGCGCCAAAGCTGCGCGCCGGTCCGCACGTCGTAACCGTAGATATCGCCGGTCACGCCCGTGACCACGAACACGTGACGATACACCACGCCCGCTGTGGTCGCACCGGTGGGCAGCGGCGTCCGGCCCGCCTCGCCGAAGCCCGGGGTTGGCCGGCCGGTCCTGGGATCGACGGCGTAGATCCACTCGCCGGAGCCAAACAGGATTCGCGCCGGGTGGTCCTCGGCGCCCGGCCAATAAACCAGCCCGCGCCGGGCTGGCAGGTCCTGCAGGCGGTTGCCGCTGCGTTCGAGCTGCACCCGCCACCGTTCCACGCCGGTCGCGGCATCGAGCGCGACGATGGCCCGCCCGGGCGTCGGGCCGTAGACCAGGCCGTCGACCATGATCGGCGTGCACTGGATGTTGGCCGCGCCGTCTCCCGAGCGGTAGGTCCAAGCCACCTCCAGGTCCTTCACGTTGTCGCGGTTGATCTGCCGCAGACTGGAGTAGCGACGCGCACCATTCTCTCCCTGGGACCTCGTCCAGTGAGCGAACGGCGCCGGGTCAACTGCGACCGCGGGCGTGAGTTCCTCCGACCGGGCGGCGGGAATGATGCGGAACTCGGGCAGGGCGGCACGCGCGACCGGATCCTCGATGCCGCTTTCTGCGCCGGTCAAAAGCGCGGCGGTCAGGCCAAGCCAGACGAGTCGTGACGTGATGGCCGGGATTCTACCCAGGCAGCGGGGAGGGATCATGCGGGAACAGGAGACGGGTTCAGCAAACAGCGCCGGCGGGACAGGTCGAGCTTCGCCGCCCCGGCCTGCCCCGCGACCGCGCTTGCCCCCGGCCGGCGGCATCGGCCAGCGTGGCGGCGGCTCACGTTTCCACCGTTACCCCAGCCATGAATCTCGCGGACTTCGTCGCACTCTGGCAGGCCCGCCCGTTCCGGGCCTTTCGGCTGCGCACGGCCGACACCGTGTTGACGGTGGATTACCCGTTGGCTGCCGCATTGCTCGCCGACCAGTCGGCCGTCGCGATCGTAGCGGGCGAAGCGGTCAGGCAGGTCCCGCTCGCGGGCATCACGGGAGCGGAAGCCTACGGGCCGGCACTGGATCTGCCCGAGGCGATCGCGGCAGTCGGTCCGGATCGGGTTGGACGCGACGCCACCCTCCTGGCGGCCGTGCAGCGAGCCAGCGAACCGCCGGCGCCCCCTGCTCCGGCTGCCGACCCCGGGCGCGTGGCGTACACGTCGTCACGCGCGGCGGGCGGACGCCATGAGGTGCACGCCACCGTATTCGACCGCAAGGGTGCCGTGCTCTTCGAGACCGCGGGGACCTCCTGGCGGGCGCACGGACATGACACCTTCGAGAATGGCACGGCGCTCTACCTGCACCACCTGGCGCATCCGACGGTCGAGCAACGCATCCTGATCTGGCCGCCGGAGCAGGGCTCGTTCGAGAGCTTCGCCGAGGCGACAGGACTGCCTCGACTCCGCCAGGATCTGGAAACCCGCGACCGCCGGCTCGCGCGCCGCCCCGCCAGTCCGGAGCAGCCGAAGCCGGCCTGGTTTCGCGCCACCCGGGTGTCGTATCCGGAAATTCCGGACAACGATCGGGCGCTGGCGCTCGGACGGGAACCGGACGAGTTCGAACGTTTCGAAACGCGGCTGACGCGGACAGTGCTGGCCGATGGAACCCGCGTCGTGCAGCCGTCGCTCATCGACCTGGCTGCGGAAGCCATCCTCTTCCACGTGGTTGGAACAGAGTGGACCGGCGGGGTGGAGCGCCGGGACGAGTCGTTCGTATTCCGCCTCCAGGACACGGGCCAAAGCGGTGCCGACCTATCCTTCACCGTCGATCCGCGCCGCCTCACGGCGGTGCTGCATGAAGGCGGACGGGCGTGGCCACTCGGATTTTTCCAACGGGCGCTGCACAACTTCACCCTGCACCGGCAAGAGAGCCTGCTGCGTGCGGAGTTGGTGGCGGGCCCGGCTGCGCCGCGCCAGCCGGATCACAGCTGGTCGATTGCCTCAGGGTACCGGATCGAATTGTGGGGCGGTGACACCCGGCATCCGTTGCCGTTCCTGCAACCATTGATCCTGGATCCCGACGGGAATCCGAGCCTCGACCTGAGGGCTACGGCCTGGGGAGCGAGGGCCGAGCCGGATCCCGTTCGACCGCGCGTGCGGCTGCGCCTCGTCAGCCATGAGATGACGGACCGCCTGGCCGATGCGCGCCTCACGCTCGAAATCGATCTCCGCGCGCAGGTCGTGACGTGCGCCGGGTTCCAGGGCGCGACGTGCCTGGGCATGCTGCAGGCCGCGCTGCGCCATATCCGCGGCGTCCGCTGGCTGCAGGAGGAACTGCCGAGCTGGCTGGCCAAGGGACGCGAGCTGCCGCCGCCCGTCGACGACGCGCCGCCCTGATCAGGGCGGCGGCGGCGAACGTTGATCGCTGGCGGGAGGCGATGCTCCTGATGGCGGAGCCACGCGGAGAAGCGCGTATCCAAAAGCGGCCAGCGCGCCGCACACGAGGACGAACCAGTCGCCGTGCAGCGTGTAGAAGCTGTTTCGTTCGATCCAGCGGGAGTCGCGGGTCACGTCGAGCGCGCGCACGCCGCGGAAGTAGATCGACCCGGTCGCATCCGTGAGCGTCGCGCGCACCACGCCGAACTCGTCGATCCAGCCGCTCCAGCCGGCGTTGCCGCAACGAATGACCGGTCGGCGGTTCTCGACCGCCCGGAGCACCGCGTGCGCTGCGTGCTGGTACGCGGCCCCGCCTTCACCGAACCAGCCGTTATTGGTCAGCACGGTGAGAACATTTGCGCCGGCGAGGGAGCTGTAGCGGGCCAGCGCCGGGTAAACGTCCTCGTAGCAGATAAGCGGCCCCCAGACGATTGGCTGGCCGCGGACCGGGAGCAGCAGGGGAGACGAATCCTCGCCGGGTTGGAAGTCGCCGCCGATGGGAACGAACTTGCTGAGCCAGCCGAGCAGCGGGCGGAGCGGGACGAACTCGCCGAACGGGACGAGCTGGCGTTTGGCGTAGGACCGGGCGGCAAGCCCTCCTTCCGGGGTGACGAGAAACGCGCCGTTGCGCCACGTCTCCTCCGGGGTGCCGGGATTCTCGACCGCGATCGAGCCGAGCAGGACGGGAACGTTGGCCCGCTTCACCAGCCCCTCGACGAAGCCCTGCACGGCGGCATCCCCACGGACCGCGAGGGGGGTGACCGCCTCCGGCCAGAGGATCACATCGGGACGGAGCTTGGCCGCCTCGAGCGTCGTCTGCTGCAACACGTCAAGGATCGCGGGAGCGCGGGACGGATCCCACTTCACATCCTGGGGAATCGCGGGCTGGACAATTGCAACCCGTGCGAGCGGCGCGGTGAAACCACGCCGGTTGAACGCCTCCTGAAAGTGGATGCTGACACAGGTCAGCAGCAGGAACAGCGCGAGAAAGAACTCCTGACTGCGGCGGTTGATGCCGGTCGCGCCTTCGCGGAAAAGCCGATGGGCGTAGGCCGCGAACCCGAGGTTCATCATCACGAGGACGAACGACACGCCGTAGGCGCCGGTGAATGCGGCAATCTGGAGGATGCTGGTGCGCTCCCACTGGCTCGCGGCGAACTGCAGCCACGGAAATCCGCTGAGCAGCCAGGTGCGGGTCCATTCGATGGCCACCCAGACCCCGGCGAGCCCCAGGACCACGACCAGGCGCGTCAGCGTCGGCTTGCCGATGATGCGTGGCAGCGCCCACCACAGGGCCGGATACCAGAGAGAGATCCACGCCCCGACGAAAGGTCCCAGCAGGAAAAGGCCGAGCCAAGTGACATGATGCAGCCAGCCGAGGAGAATCGTCCAGGCGACGGCCTGGGCGGCGAACATCGTCAGCAGGTACACCTTGAGCCGCGGTCGCGTGTAGGCCCAGAAGATGCCCGGGACGAGCATGGCATAGGCAAACTCCGAGGCCTTGAACGGCGGGAACGAGACCACGGTCATGACCACCGTGAGCGCGAAGACGGCGGCGGCCACCAGCGGATCGCGATGTCGCTGCAAGAAGGTCGGCCGCGGCTCGTAGGGATCGAAAGGGAGGGTGGCGGGGACGGAGGACACGCGGATGGTGCTGCAGAAAGGCGCAAGTTTTCGCGGCGCGCAAGGGTGGGTGCCGCGCTCCCACTGCATCAGAAGCGCAACCGCGCGTTCTCATGCCCGCACCGGGGACAGCGCATCAGTTCCATCCCGGCCGTGCCGGTGTAGACTGCATCGCAGCGGATGCAGTGAAACACCGTCTTCCGCCGCTCGCCCTCGAAACGCCGGTGATCACGCCGGTCGTAATAGAGCCACAAACCGAGGAAGCAGGCCGCGACGAACCCCGCGTAGATAAGAACGGCGGTCGAGAGTTCGAACATAAGCGGTACGATGCCGCCAAGGCCTCCGCCCGCGCAAAAAAAAACGCGCCGACCTTCGTCGGCGCGTGGAGGAAAACCTGATCGTCCGTCCGCTCAGCTCTTCGCCTCGCCTTCGGCCTTGGGAGCCTCGGCAGGGGAAGCCGCCTCGGCCTTGGGCGCCTCGGCGCCCTTCTTGGCCGCGGGCTTCCGGGCTTTGCCCGGCTTGCGGCCCTTGGACTTCTTGTAGCCGGGATCGTCCGCCTTCACGAACTCGATAAGGGCGAGTTCGGCGGCGTCGCTCTGGCGGCGGGCGCCGAGCTTGTAGATCCGGGTGTAGCCACCGCTGCGGTTCACGAACTCCTTGTAGGTTTCGTTGAAGAGCTTGGTGACTGCGTCCTCGTTTCGGACGTCGGCCAGTGCCAGACGGCGCAGGTGAATCGCGTCCTTCTTTTCCGTCTTCGCGGCAGCCTTCTTGGCCTTTGTGATGACCTTCTCGATGAAGGGGCGAAGGGCCTTGGCCTTCGTGAGTGTAGTCTGGATGCGACCGTGCTCGATCAGCGAAGCGGCGAGGTTGGACAACATCGCCTCGCGGTGTTCGCGGGTCACGCCCAGGGAGGCGTGGTGTTTATTGTGACGCATGGGTGTGGTTGCTTAGGCGGTCCCCGATCGGCAATCCGGTCGCAGCGTTGGGCGGCAGCGGACGGCGCGAGAACCTGATGAGTAGCGAGTAGTGGGCAGCGAGTAGTGAGGAGAGGAATCAGAGTCAGAGCATGATGCTCGCTTCGACACCTGCTACCCGCTACGGCGCGAAATTTCAGGCTTCCTTCTTCGTGTCGAGCAGGCGCTCGTCGAACTTCATGCCCAGGGAAAGGCCAAGAGCTTCTAGCTTCTCCTTGATCTCGTTGAGCGACTTCTTGCCGAAGTTCCGGTACTTGAGCATCTCCTGCTCGGTCTTCATCGCCAGCTCGCCGACCGTGGTGATATTGGCGTTGTTCAGACAGTTGGCCGCGCGGACGGAGAGTTCGATCTCGTTGACCGACATGTTGAGCAGCTTGCGGAGCTTGTTCTGCTCCTCGCTGACCTCGGACTGCTGGTTCTCGAACTCGTAGGCTTCCTCGCTGACGCGATCGAAGACATCGAGGTGGTGCTTGAGAATCGACGCCGCCTGCTTGAGGGAGTCGTCAGGCGTGATACGACCATCGGTCCATATCTCCAGGATCAGCTTGTCGTAGTCGGTGATCTGGCCCACGCGCGTGGCCTCGACCGAATACTTCACGAGCTTTACCGGCGAGAACAGGGAATCGATCGGGATGACGCCGATGGCCTGCTCTTCCTTCTTGTTGGCCTCGCCGGGGTAGTACCCGCGGCCAGTCTTGATCTCGATTTCAGCTTCAAAAGCGCGCTTCTGATCGAGCGTGCAGATCACCTGGTCCGGATTGATGATCTGGATGTTGGCATCGGCCTGAATGTCAGCCGCTGTCACTGCACCAGATTTGTTGACCTTGATCTGCAGCGAGATCGGCTCCCGTTTTTGGGAGACGATCAGGATTTTCTTCAGGTTCAGGACGATGTCGGTGACGTCTTCGACGACGCCGTCGATCGACTGGAACTCATGATTAACACCATCGATCCTGATCGAGGAAATGGCAGCGCCCTCGATCGAACTGAGAAGAACACGACGGAGAGAGTTGCCGACCGTATGGCCGTATCCGGCCTCGAACGGCTCAGCAATGAACTTGGCGTAAGTCGGCGTCGCGCCTTCCTCGACCTTGGTGAGTTTGCTGGGCAGTTCGAACTTTCCGAGACGTTTGGGCATGGCGGTGAGTTCTGACGTTGAGCGATGAAGGAGGGTGAAAGGTTCGGAACGGACGATCAGAAGCGCGAGTAGAACTCGACGATCAGCTGCTCGTTGATGTCCTGCGTCATCTCTTCGCGCGTGGGGAGACGCACGACGGTGGCCTTGAAGTTCTCCGGGTTCATCGTGAGCCAGCCGGGAACATTGCGGATTCGATTCTCCTCGAGGTTCCGTGTGGCGAGCTGACGGGAGGCGGGCGTATTCTTCACTTCGATCTCATCGCCGGGCTTAACGTTGTAGCTCGCGATATCGACCTTGTGACCATTGACGCGGATGTGGCCGTGGTTGACGAACTGCCGGGCCGCGGCACGGCTCTTGGAGAGGCCGAGCAGGTAGACGGTGGAATCGAGGAGCTGCAGGAACCGCTCGCCCGTGACACCACGCTCCTTCTTGGCGATCTCGAACACGCGCCGGAACTGGCGCTCGAGCAGTCCATAGATGTAACGGAGCTTCTGCTTTTCGTTCAGGCCGACGGCATACTCAGAGACCTTGCGGCGGAGTTTGGGGCCGTGCTGGCCGGGGGGGTAGCCGCGGCGTTCGAGAGCCTTGCCGGAGCCGAGCAGGTGCTGGCCGAAGCGGCGGCTGATGCGAGTGGTGGGGCCGGTGTAACGAGCCATTGTAGTGAAAGTGAAAAGTGAGAGTGATGAAGGAGGGAACGTCCGAGGATCAGTGACCGGATTCCAGGCGCGAGTGGCGTGTCATCCAGAGCCCTTCACCTCTGACATCGTTACACGCGCCGGCGCTTGCGCGGGCGGCAACCGTTGTGCGGGATGGGCGTGACGTCGACGATCGACACGATTTCCAGTCCGATCGCCTGCAGCGCGCGGATGGCGGAATCGCGACCGAGCCCGGGGCCGGAAACCCGGATGACGATGTCCTTCAGACCGTGAGCCATCGCGTTGCGGGCAGCATCCTGTGCGACCACCTGCGCCGCGTAAGCCGTCGACTTGCGAGAGCCGCGGAAATTGCATTTGCCGGCGGAGGACCACGAAATGACCGCGCCCTTCTGATCGGTGATCGAGACGATCGTGTTGTTGAAGGAGGCGAGAACGTTGGCGACGCCGGACGTGACGTTCTTCGACCCCTTGGCCTTGCGCACCTTGATCGCGCCAAGCTCCTCCTTGAGGAGATCCTCGGCGGTGGGCTGCTTGGCGACACCGTGCACCATTTCCACGGGCTTTTGCTCGGCGGCGGGAGCCGCAGGCGCAGCTCCGTCGGCGGGCTTGACCGCCTTGTCACCAGCAGGCTTCAGAGCCTTGGCCTTCTTCTCAGCCGCGGGAGCGGCGGCGGCCGGCGCGCCTTCGGCGGCGGGCTTGGCGGGCTTTTCTTTCTTCGGAGCGGACTTTTCTTCGGCCATGGTGGTGAGGGATTATGCTTCTTTCGCCTTGGTGACGCCGACCGTCTTGCGCGGCCCCTTGCGGGTGCGGGCATTGGTGCTCGTGCGCTGGCCACGGACCGGAAGGCTGCGGCGATGCCGGATGCCCCGGTAGCAATTGATCGCCTGCAGGCGCTTCAAATTGCCCGCGATTTCCCGGCGAAGATCACCCTCGAGCACCCATTTGTGCTCCGTGATCAGGTGAAGGATCTTGTTCAGCTGTTCTTCGGTCAGGTCCTGCGCACGCATGTCAGGATTGAGACCGGCTTCCTTGACGAGCAGGTCGGCCCGGGTGGGCCCGATGCCGTTGATGTAACGGAGGGAGTACGCGACTTTCTTCTTCGCGGGAATTTCGACGCCGAGGAGACGAGGCATGGAGTTGTACGAGTTGAGAGTTAGGTCTTGGAAATTGAAAGGTCAGTCAGGCTGAAACGTGAGCTTTGGCGACCGTGGAACGGGGAACCGTCAGGATCTCGGGACCGCGTTCGGTGGTGAGGACCGTGTGTTCGAAGTGGGCGGACAGCGAGCCGTCAGCCGTCACGATTGTCCAGCCATCGGAGAGCGTCTTCGTCTTGTAGGCGCCGGCGTTCACCATGGGCTCGATTGCGAGCGTCATCCCGGGCTTGATTCGATCGCCCGTGCCGCGGCGGCCGAAGTTCGGGATCTCCGGCGGCTCGTGCATCGAGACCCCCACCCCGTGGCCCACCATGTCGCGCACGACACTGAAGCCCTGGCCTTCGACGTACGCCTGAATCGCCGAGGAAACATCGCCGATGCGATTTCCGGTGACGGCCTGCTTGATGCCGAGGTCGAGTGCTTCGCGAGTGACCTGCAGCAACTTGGCGGCCAAGGGAGAGACCGGACCCACCGGAACCGTGCAAGCATTGTCGCCTACGAACCCTTCGTACCAGACGACGATGTCCAGCGACACGATATCACCTTCGCGCAGGATCCGGCGCAAAGAAGGAATGCCGTGCACCACCTCCTCGTTGACGGATATGCAGGTATGCGCCGGGTAGCGCCTCGAACCGCTCTGATAGCCGAAACAGGCACTGCGTGCCCCTAGCCGCGCAATCCAATCCCGCCCCGCTTCTTCCAAGTCCTGCGTGGTGATGCCTGGCCGGACCAGGGGCTTGAGTTGTTCAAGCACCGTGGCGGCAATCGCACACGCCTCTCGCATGCGCGCGATCCCTTCCTTGTTCTTGATCGGAATCGTCATGCTTTCGCGAGGGCACCCGGCTCCCAGAGGAGCCCGAGTGTCTGATAGTGGTCGATGACCGCGGGATTCGCCCCGATAGAGCCCACCACCGCAGTGAGGACCTCGTCGCGGGCTTCGAGCCATTCATCGAGCACCTTGGCTTGGAGCAGCGTAGCCGGGAAATCCGTGAGGACAAATCCCGCATCAGGTTTACGCGTGAAGAACCAGCGGCGCATCCGCGCCAGCAAGTGGGCTTCGTCCGCGGCGACCGTGGTCGCGCGGCGCGAAATCTCCGACCGCGGCAGATGGCGGCCAGGAGAGACGTGCTCAAGATTCAAAGAACGGACTTGGTCCATCAGACGGTTGGACGACACTGACGAACCGAGGAAAACGAACTTGGCTTTGGCGACAGGCCCCAAAACCGACGGAAGGTCGGAAATGCCAGCCACGGGTGCCGGAGTAAAGAACTTATTTCAGGAACGCCTTGTACGCCCAGATGGCGGTACCGAGAACGAGCAGGCCGAGCATGGGAACGGCGATCTTCATCACCGCCTCGTGGCTGAGTGCCTCTCCTGTGCCGCCCTGCTGCGGATTGGCGCTCCGGGCACGAATGCGCCCCTTCTTCAGGAAGCCGTCGTAGTGGCGTTGGAGGAGGAACGTCTCAATCTGCCGCATGGTATCGAGGATCACGCCAACCGTGATCAGCATGCCCGTGCCACCGAAGAAATATGCGATGCGCGTGGGCACATTGAGCTCAAACAACAGCACGTCCGGCATGATCGCGATCACCGTGAGGAAGATCGCGCCGGCCAGCGTCAGCCGGGTCATGATGAAGTCGAGGAACTGCGCCGTCGGCTCGCCGGGACGGACGCCGGGAATATAACCACCGTACTTCTTCAGGTCGTCGGCGATCTGGATCGGTTTGAACATCACGGACACCCAGAAATAGCTGAAGAATAGAATCAGGATGGTATTGAGGAAGTAATACCAGAAGCTGCCGCGAAGGAGGTCATTCGAGAACTCGGTCAGGAACTTCAACTGAAAGTGCGCGCCCAGCCACGAGAAGATCTGCTGCGGGAAAAGAAGAATCGCGCTCGCGAAAATGACCGGCATGACGCCGGAGTAGTTCACCTTCAGCGGCAGGAAGGAGCTTTGTCCGCCCATCACCTTGTTGCCGACGACCCGCTTGGCGTACTGGACCGGGATCTTCCGCTGGCCCTGCACGACCGCGATGATGCCCATCGTGACCACGACGAACAACGCCACCATGATGGCCGCCTGCGGGAGGCCAAGGCTCGGACCCGTGCCGACGGGCCGGAAGAAGAGCTGGTAGGTCTGCTGCGCCGCACCCGGGATGTCGGCGAGAATGCCCACGGTGATCAGCAGCGAGACGCCGTTGCCGATGCCGCGCTGGGTGATCTGCTCGCCCAGCCACATCAGGAGCATCGTTCCCGCCGTCATGAAGATGACGGACGTCACGATGAAGCTCCATTTGTCGACGATCACGATGGGCCCGTATTGCGCGACGTCGTAGCCGGTGAAAAGCTGACCCGGATTCTGCAGTGCAAGCAGCAAGAGCGTGCCTTGGATGAGGCAGATCAGCACGGTGGCGTACCGGGTATACTGTGTGAGCTTCTGGCGGCCGACGTCGCCCTCCTGCTGCAGCCGGCTCAGCGCCGGCACCACGGCCGTCATCAACTGGAAGATGATTGATGCGCTGATATAGGGCATGATGCCCAACGCAGCGACCGCGCCCTTGATGAGCGCGCCACCGGTGAACATATTGTACAGGCCGATCAGCGCACCGGCTCCGCCGGCCGCCTGATCAGCAAAAAAGGTCTGCAGGGGTCGAGGATCGATGCCAGGCAGCGGAATGTGCGAGGCGACCCGCGACACGAACAGGAGCGAAAGCGTGTAGAAGATCCGGGACCGGAGCTCCGGAATCTTCAGGGAGTTCGTGAAGGCGGAAAACACAGGGGGAAGGTTCGATTGATGAAGTACGATGGAGGGTGAAAGGCGACGGCGCCCTGACCAGCCGGGAAAACCCGGCCGGACAGAGATCGTCCGTCATCGATCAACCATGGCCTCAGCCCTCGATCGCCTGACCGCCGGCCTTTTCGATCTTGGCTTTGGCCGAAGCGGAGAACTTGGCCGCCGTCACTTTGATGGCTCGCGTTACCTCACCATCGCCGAGCACCTTGATGTTCTTCTCGCCACTCCGGATCAGGCCATTGGCGGCCAGGACCTCGGCGTTAACCTCGGAAATGCCGGCGTCGAGCGAAGCGAGGGCGCCGACGTTGACCACCGCGAACTCAACGCGGTGGTTGAAGTTGTTGAAGCCACGATGAGGCAGCTTGCGGTAAAGCGGCATCTGTCCGCCTTCAAAACCCGGCCGGATGCTGCCGCCGGACCGTGCCGTCTGGCCCTTGCCGCCGCGTGAGCTGGTCTTGCCGTGACCGCCGCCTTCGCCGCAGCCAACGCGCTTCTTGCGGTGCACGGCACCGGGGACGTTCTTGAGTTCGTGAAGTTTCATGTGGTTTTCCTCTGGGCGCCGGACACCGCGAGACAGGGCGGCCGACTCGGACTTGCGAAGACTGAGTGCGCGATCAGGCTGACTTGCGGACGGATGAGATGTCGTCGGCCAGGCGCAGCTTGCGCAGACCTTCGAGCGTCGCGTGGACGACCGCGATGTGATTGGACGAGCCCATGGACTTGGTGAGGATGTTCTTGACCCCGGCCGCCTCGAGGACGGCACGAACCCCACCGCCGGCGATCAAGCCGGTGCCGGGCGAAGCCGGCTTGAGCATCACGCGCCCACCATCGTACTCGCCGAGCACGTCATGAGGAATCGTGTCACCCTTGAGCTTCACGTTGACGAGATGCTTGTGGGCATTGGCCGTGCCCTTCTTGATCGCATCGGGGACTTCATTCGCCTTGCCGTAGCCGATGCCAACCTTCCCCTTGCCGTCGCCGACGACGGCGAGGGCGGCGAACGAGAAGCGCCGTCCGCCCTTCACGACCTTGGCGCAACGATTGATGAAGACGACCTTTTCGATCATCGTCGGGCCATCGCCCTCGGCGGGTTTCTGATCGCGGTTGTCGCGACGCGGCCCGCGACCCGGGCCGCGGTTGCCGCCCTGGCCTCGGAATCCGCCGGGGCCGCGGGGTGCACGCTGCTCGCGCACCTCGGTGGGCGCCGGGGCGCTCTCGGGGGGAGTAGTGGAGTCCGGAGCGGAAGTGGGTTCAGTGCTCATGCTGTTTAGAATTTGAGGCCACCTTCACGGGCAGCGTCGGCAAACTGTTTCACCTTGCCATGGTACGGCGCGCCCGAACGGTCGAAGACGACTGCTTCGATTCCCGCGGCCTTGGCTTTTTCGGCAAATGCGAGGCCGAGTGATTTCGCGCTGGCGAGATTGGCCTTCAGCTTCTGCTTGCGCAGCTCGGGATCGAGGCTCGAAAGGAACACCAGGGTCGTGCCAGCTTCGTCGTTGATCGCCTGGGCGTAGACGTGCTTCGAAGTAAAGCGGACAGCGAGCCGCGGACGGGCGGCGGTGCCGTTCACCTTCTTGCGGATGCGCCAGCGGCGGTTCTGGAGCAGACGGGCTTTGGTAATGGTCTTCATGGGTGGTGTCCTCAGGCGACGGTCTTGCCTTCCTTGCGGCGAACGCGCTCGCCGACGATGCGCACGCCCTTGCCCTTGTAGGGCTCCGGCGGGTAGTAGCCACGAATCTCGGCCGTCACCGCGCCCACGAGCTGCTTATCCGCACCCTCGACCTTGAGCTTGGTCTGATCGGTCACCGTCACCTTGATGCCCTCCGGCACCGTCATGATGATCGGATGGGAGTAACCGAGCGCCAGGTCGAGCTGGTTGCCCTTCAGGTTGGCCTTGAAACCGACCCCTTGGATCTCGAGTTCCTTGGTGTAACCATCGGTCACACCCTTCACCATGCCCGCCACGACGGAGCGGGCGGTGCCGTACATCGCCTTGGCGAACCGGGTTTCCTCGGTGGGAGCGAAGGTGATTTTCTTGTCTCCGACGGTGACTTTTACGACGGGTGCGAAGGTCTTTTGAACCTTACCCTTGGGACCCTCGACCAGCACGGTGCCTCCGTTCACGGAGATCTTCACCTTGTCGGGGATGGAAACGGGTTGTTTGCCGATGCGGCTCATGGTTTGAAAAGGATTATGCGTGAGCGACGGAAGGGCCGGTCACCAGACGTTGCAGATAAGCTCGCCACCGGCTTTGTTGCGCCGGCAATCGGCGTCCTTCATGAGGCCGCGGGAGGTGGAAACGATGCCAATGCCCAGTCCGTTCAGCACCCGCGGAATGTCGGAGTAACGGAAATAGAGGCGGCGACCGGGAGTCGAGACGCGCGTCACGCCGGTGATTGCCGGTGCGCCGTCCACGTACTTCATTTTCACGACGAGGGTCTTGTGCCCGTTGCCATCCTGGCCGTCGGCGTAATCGGCGATATAGCCCTCCGCCTTGAGGATCGCGGCGATGCTCGCCTTGAGCGTGGAGTGCGGGCTCACGCACTCGTCGAGACGCGCCTTGCTGGCATTGCGGAGACGCGTGAGAAAATCACTGATCGGATCGGTCATGGTGGATGTTTATTGCTGCGGCCGCGCGGGTCATATCCGACCCCCGTGGGCCAGGTTATTTACCAGGAGGATTTGACGACGCCGGGGATTTTGCCGGCGAGCGCCAGTTCGCGGAACTGGATGCGGGAAACACCGAACTTCCGGTTGTAGCCGCGCGGCCGTCCGCTCAGCGAGCAACGGTTGCGGATGCGGGTGGGCGATGAATTGCGCGGGAGCTTCTGCAGCTTCTTCTGCGCAGCGTAAAACTCCTCGTCGGTGGTGGCAGGATTGATGAGGGCGGCTTTGAGCTCAGCACGCTTGGCAGCGAACTTGGCCGCAAGCTTGACGCGCTTCTTGTTGCGCTCGATGGCGGAGGTCTTGGGCATGGGACGAAAGAGATGAAAAGGTTCAGGCCGCCTTCGGCGCGTTGGATGATTCCACCCGGCGGAACGGCATTCCCAGGAGGCGGAGGAGCTCGCGGCCCTCGTCGTCGGTCGCGGCGGTCGTGACGATCGTGAGGTCGAGGCCCATATGTTTCTTCACGTTCTCGACCGTGATTTCCGGGAAGATCGTGTGGTCGGTGATACCAAGGTTATAGTTTCCCTGGCCGTCGAACTTCGACGGCACTCCGCGAAAGTCACGAATGGTCGGCAACGCGACCGCGAGCAGGCGGTAAAGGAACTCCCACATCGCGTCGCCACGTAGCGTGACACTGCAGCCGACCACCTGGTTTTGCTTCAGCTTGAAGTTGGCGATGGCCTTCCGGGAGCGATTCAAGATCGGCTTCTGTCCCGCGATCGCGGCAACGTCACGCTGGATATCGGCGATCTGATTCTTGTCCGCCTCCGCATCGATACCGGTGTTGATGCTGACCTTCACCAGCTTCGGCACCTCGTGTTTGTTCTTGTAGCCGCGGCTCTTCACGAGCTCGGGGACGATCTGCTCGGTATAGAGCTTCTTGAGAGTGGGTACGTTGCTCATGGTAGTGATCCCGCGATTACCGACCGCAGGAAAGAGGTGAGTGGCGTGGAGGTGGAAAAGGGCTCAGTAACGCAGGCGCGCGCTTCGCTTGGCAAGCGCGCTTTCGAGCCGAAATTCAGGCAACCGGGGCGGCCTTCCGACGTTTGCTCGCGTCGAAGGACGACTGAAGCATGAGGTTGCTGATGTGGATGGAACCCTCGCGCTCGGCGATGGTGCCCTGCGGATGCTCCTGCGACTTCTTCAGGTGGCGCTTGATCATGCCGACGCCCTCGACGCGGGCTCGTTGCTGGGGGGCGAGGATCTCGAGGATCTTGCCCGTCTTACCCTTGTGGGAACCGGCAATCACGACGACCTGGTCGCCGCGCTTGATATGGAATTTCTGTGCCATGTTAGAGGACCTCCGGAGCGAGGGAGATGATCTTCATGAAGTTCTTCGCGCGGAGTTCGCGCGCGACCGGGCCGAAGATGCGTGTACCGCGAGGATTGTTGGTCGCGTCGATGATGACGATCGCGTTGGAATCGAAACGAAGATAGCTGCCGTCCGCCCGGCGTACCGGAGCCTTCGTCCGCACCACCACGGCCTTGGCGACTTCGCCCTTTTTAACGGTCGCGTCCGTGGTGCTTTCCTTGATATGAACCGTGACCACGTCGCCCACGTGAGCGTAGTTGGTCTTCTGGCCCATGCGTTGGATGAGAGCGGCTTTGCGGGCACCGGTATTGTCGGCAACCTCGAGAATGGAGCGCAGTTGAATCATGGCGGCCTCCTGTGGGAGTGACGTGGGTTGAAAGGAATCAGGACTTGGCGTCCGCGGCGGGAGCCGCGGGCTCGCTGGGCTTCGTGGTCTTGGTCGGAACCGTGGCGGCAACGTCGGTCTCGCTGACCGCGGCGCCCTCGGCGGCCACCGCCTTTTGCAGGACGGAAATGACACGCCAGCGCTTCAGGCGGCTGAGCGGGCGGGTCTCCATCACCTCCACCTTGTCGCCGACCTTGGTCTCGTTCTTTTCGTCATGGACGTGAAGTACCGTCTGGCGATTGACGACCTTGTGGTAGAGCGGGTGCGGGGTCTTGTAAGCGATGGTGACCTTGATCGATTTGTCGCCCGAACGACTCGAGACGAAACCGATCTGGGTTTTGCGCTTGGTGCGCTGGCCGGCGGTGGCGGAAGACATGGCAGAGATTTTTCTGATTCGGAATCGATGAGATGGGATGGCCGCGGCGGTGATTCACCGGCGAACCAGGGAGGATCAGGCGGCTTTGGGCGCGGCGGTCTTCTTCTGGTGGAGAATGGTCTCCAAGCGGGCGATGTCCTTGCGCAGGGTGCGAAGCTCGTGAGTCTTTTCGACCTGACCGGTCTGCTTGCGCAGCTTGAGCTGGAGCAGTTGTTCGCGGGTTTCCCGCAGCTTGGTTCTAATTTCGTCGGGCGAGAGCTCGCGGATTTCTTTCGAAGTCATGACAGGGTCCTTGGCTGGATGCGACTCAGACGGTCGTGCCGTCGCGCTGGATGAAGCGGCAGTGAAACGGGAGCTTCGCGTCGGCAAGACGGAACGCCTCCTTGGCAATCGTAGCGGGCACGCCCGCGAGCTCGAAGAGAATCGCGCCGGGCTTGATCACGGCCACGTAAAATTCGACCGGGCCCTTGCCCTGGCCCATGCGCACCTCGGCCGGCTTCTTGGTCACGGGCTTGTGCGGAAACACCCGGATCCAAAGCTTACCCTTGCGCTTGAGGTGACGGGAGATCGTGACACGCGCGGCTTCGATCTGCTGGCCGGTCATTGGACCGCGGGTCAGCGACTGCAGGCCGAATTCGCCGAAGGCGAGCGTGTTGCCGCGCTTTGCATTGCCCGAGCGGGTGCCCTTCTGGGACTTGCGGTACTTGGTGCGGGCGGGAGAGAGAGCCATGGTAAATTAGGTTTCTCGATTGCGAGGTGATTTGGAATCGGAGCCGGCAGCATCAATGGGCTCGGCTCGCGATGCGTCATTCATCCTGCGTCAAAGAGGTCAGTTGTTGTCGGACTCCTTTTTGCAGATCCAGCACTTGACGCCGATCTTGCCGTAAACCGTCAGGGCTTCGGCGAAGCCGTAGTCGATGTTTTCGCGCAGGGTGTGCAACGGCACGCGACCCTTGCGCTGCCATTCACGCCGGGCGATGTCCGCGCCGCCGAGACGCCCGGAGCACTGGATCCGGATGCCTTCCGCGCCAAGGGCCATCGCCATTTCCACGGCCTTTTTCATGGCCCGACGGAAAGCGATACGACGCTCGAGCTGAAGCGCGACGTTCTCGGCCACCAAGGCGGCCTCGATCTCGGGCTTCTTCACTTCCTGGATGTCGAGCAGGATCTCCTTGCCGGTGAGCTTCGCCAGCTCCTCCTTGATCTTCTCGATCTCCTGCCCTTTGCGGCCGATGACGATGCCGGGGCGGGCAGTATAGATCTTGACCCGGACCCGGTTGGAGGCGCGTTCGATGAAGATGCGCGGGACTGAAGCCTGCTTCAGCTTTTCCATCAACTTCGTGCGGATGATCTGGTCTTCAGCCAGCAGCTTGCCGAAGTCTTTCTTGCCGGCGTACCAGCGGGACTGCCAGTTGCGACGGACGGCGAGACGGAAACCGACGGGATTGGTTTTTTGGCCCATGGAAGTGAATTAGGAATTGGTGTTGCCGTCGGACAGCACGATGCGGATGTGAGACATCTTCTTGCGGCGCGGCATGGCCGAGCCACGGGCGCCCGCCTTGAAGCGCTTGAGCACCGGGCCATTTTCGATGATCGCACTCTTAACGGTGAGGCTATCGGCCGAGAGATTGTTGTTGTTCTCGGCGTTCGCGATCGCGCTCTTCAGCGTCTTCACGATCAGCCGCGCGGATTTGCGCGGAACGAGCTGCAGATAATCGACCGCATCCGCCGCCTTGCGGCCTTGGATGGTGCGGGCAACTTCGCGCACCTTCTTGGGTGACATGCGCGCGTAGCGAGTGAGGGCTTGGACTTCCATGTGGATCGGGAGGATTCCAGCGCGTTGGCTGGCGATAGTGGCGGACGAGCGTCGCGCCCTACCCTTTTTGGTTGGTTACTGGGTTAAGTTTTGAGTACTTTGACGGTGACAACGTCACCGGCGCGCAGGGCCTGCTTGCTCACGACACCGAGGATCAGCGCCGCGCTGGCGGCCGGTCGGATATCGACGATGAGGACGTCTCCCACTTCGAGGCCCTGACGCGTAACGCGACAGATCATTCCCTGCCGCAATCCCGCGTTGAATCCGTCGTTCAGCATGACGAGGTCCGCCACCCGGGTCGGTTCAATCTTTGCAATCGTCGCCGTGGGCGCGGCAGCCGCACCTTGGATTTCAGGCACGGGGGAGCCAACCGCCAGCGCCATGGCGCAGACGATAAGCGCAATCCGGGAACGACTATTGGGACGAATCGACATCCGACACTTTCCGCAGGGCTTAGATCTCCTTGCGCGTCATGCCACCGTGCGCCTTGAAGACGCGAGTCGGGGCGAATTCACCGAGCTTGTGGCCCACCATGTTCTCGGTGACGTACACGGCGATGAACGCCTTGCCGTTGTGCACGCTGAAGGTGTGGCCGACAAAGTCGGGCGTGATAGTCGAGCGGCGGGACCAAGTCTGAATCGGCTTCTTGGCGCCGGACTTCGCCGCCTTCTCGATCTTCTCGAGAAGGTGATAATCGACGAAGAAGCCCTTTTTGATGGAACGTGCCATGGTGCGAAAGCGCTGGGGTTACTTCTGGCCACGCGGCTTGCGGCCGTTGTGGTGAACAATGATCTGGGCGTTGGACGGCTTCGAACGACGGCGCGTCGGAAACCCCTTCGCGAGCTGACCCCACGGCGAGACCAGTTGCTGCCGGCCACCGCCACCCTTCGACTTGCCCTGGCCGCCACCGTTGGGATGGTCAACCGGGTTCATCGCCATACCGCGGACGGTAGGACGGATACCGAGCCAACGGCTGCGACCCGCCTTGCCGAGAGACTGCAGGTTGTGATCGCCATTGCCAACCTCGCCAATCGTCGCGCGGCACTTCGGGTTGACGAAGCGGAGCTCACCCGAAGGCATCTTCAGCGTGGCTTTGCCGTTCTCGACCGCCACCAGTTCAAGCCCGGCTCCGGCGGAACGGGCGATCTGGGCGCCACGTCCGGGAACCAGCTCGACACAATGCAGGCGGGTCGACGGCGGAATAATCTCCAGCGGGAAGTTGTTTCCCACCGTGAAATCATTCGTGGTCGCCTTGTTCGACGTGAAGATCGTGTCGCCCACCTTCAGACCCTTCGGGGCGAGAATATAACGCTTCTCGCCGGAGGAGTACGCGATCAAGGCGAGATTCGCCGAACGATTCGGATCGTACTCGAGCGCCTGCACGCGGGCGGGAAGGTCGAGCAGATCGCGTTTGAAATCGACGATTCGATAGAGCTGCTTGTGGCCGCCGCCCCGATGACGTGAAGTCAGCCGGCCATAACAGTTGCGCCCGCCGGTCTTGTTCTTCGGCTGAGTGAGCCCACGCTCCGGCCGCTTTTTCGAGAGGCCCTCCGCCCGGTTCAACTGCGTGAACCGGCCGGCGGCGGTGAGGGGACGAAAACTCTTGAGTGCCATTTTATGAAGTCTCCTGGTTGCTCGAACGCGTTAGACGAGTTCGATCTTGTCTCCGGCCTTTAGGGTCACGATGGCCTTCTTGTAGTCGGATCCGATACCCGGACGACCTTGCCGGCTCCGCTTGTTCTTGCCGCGATAGTTCTGGGTGTTCACGCGACGCACCGTGACCTTGAAGGTCTGTTCGACCGCTTCAGCGATCTGGTGCTTGGTAGCATGCCCATGGACCTCGAAGGTATACTGTCCCAGTTCGGAAGAGAGCTTGTTGGACTTTTCCGAGAGGCGGACGAGTTTGAGGATCTTGTCGGCTTGCATTAGTTCTTACCTCCATTGACGCGGGCGAGGATCGTCTCGAGCGCCTTGCTGCTGACGATGATCTTGGCGTATTGCGCGAGATCGAGGGTATTGAGCTTCGCCGCTTCCTGCAGCGTCACGCGCTCGATGTTGCGGGAGGCGCGAGCGGTCTCGGCCGCGAACGGCGCGTCGACCAGCAGCACGCGGCCCTTCGGGGCGATGCGGCCGACCACCTGATTAACCACCTTTGTCTTGTTCGACTTCGGATCGAATTGCTCGATCACCGCGATCTCCCCGGCAGCGGCGCGATCGAATAGAGCACGACTGAACGCGAGCTGCTTCACCTTGCCGTTGATCTTCTTGGAGTAGTCGCGAGGCTTCGGGCCGAAGACGACGCCACCGCCGACCCACAGGGGCGAGCGGATGGAACCGGCGCGAGCGCGACCCGTGCCCTTCTGCCGCCAAGGCTTCTTGCCGCCGCCGCGCACTTCGCCGCGGGTTTTCGTCGAATGCGTCCCCTGCCGTTTGTTGGCATTGATCGCGACGATGACTTCCTTGACAGCCTGCAGCCCCTTGTCGCCCTCGAAGGTCGGAATGTTGGCAAAGTCCTTCTCGGAGCTGGTTTTGCCGTCGGAACTAAAAACGGTGAGTTTCATGTTCTGGATGTGTCTCCTTACTTCTTGGCAGCCGGTTTCGCAGATGCGGCGGGCTTGGCCCCAGCCTTCTTCGCCTCGGCAGGAGCCGCGGCCTGCGTGGGCGCGCTCCACTGGCCCTTGATGGCGGTGCGAACGATCACGTCATCTCCGTTCGCGCCAGGAATGGCGCCTTTGACGAGAATCAGGTTCTTGTCCGCCACGATCTTGATGATGCGGAGGTTCTGGACCGTACGACGCTCGCTACCCATATGGCCAGGCATGGCCTGGTTCTTCCAGGAACGGCCCGGGGTCTGGCGCATGCCGATCGAGCCGATCCGGCGATGGAACATGGAGCCGTGGGAGGCGGGACCACCCGCAACGCGGAAGCGCTTAACAACGCCTTGGAAGCCCTTGCCCTTCGACACGCCAACCACGTCAACGAGCTGCCCTTCTGAGAAAGCGGCGGCGTTGATGACATCGCCGACTTTCAAAGTGGGTGCGTCGGTGAGGCGCACCTCGGCCAGAACACGGGGCGTACTTGCAAGGCCCGCCTTCTTAGCGTGGCCAATCTCGCCGGCTGACGTGTTCTTTTCCTTCTTCTGAGAGAAGCCGATCTGGACAGCATTATAGCCGTCGGTGGCTACGGTCTTCACCTGGACCACTGCGCAGGGTCCGGCTTCGACCACGGTGACCGGCACGAGCACATTCTGTGCATCGTAGACCTGGGTCATTCCGAGTTTCTTACCTAAAATTTCGGAGATCATAGGCTAAGCGGTAGGTGGATGGGTTTCCGTTTAACGGACCTACTTTAGCGCGGCCTGGCGGTTCCGCGGGGGCGGAACACAGGCAACTGCTAACTGTAGAGAAAAGGATCCGGGTGGAAAGGTGGGTTAGGAAGGGTGATCTGAGTCTCTGCTCAGACGTTGATGGTGATGTCGACGCCGGACGGAAGGTTCAGCTTCTTCAATTCATCGACCGTCTGTGCGGTGGGCTCGATGATGTCGATCAGGCGCTTGTGCGTCCGCGTTTCGAACTGCTCCATCGACTTCTTGTCGACGTGGGGCGAACGGTTGACCGAAAGTTTCTCGATCCGCGTCGGCAACGGAATCGGGCCGGACACCCGCGCTCCGGAGCGCTTGGCGGTTTCGACGATGTCCTGAGCCGACTGGTCGATAACTCGATAGTCGAAACCCTGGAGTTTGATGCGAATTCGTTGGCCTTTCATGGCGAAAAAAAAGAACGGGGGATTACGTGCGGGCGGGAGCCTTGGAGGACGTCTCGACGATCTTCGCGAGGAGCGAATTGGGCACTTGTTCGAAGTGCGATGGCGTGATGCCCGCACTGGCACGCCCCTTGGAAAGCGACCGAATGTCGGTCACATAGCCGAAGAGCATCTCGAGCGGGACAAACGCATTGATGATGCAGGCGCCCGCCTTATTCTCCATGCCCTGGATCTGGCCGCGACGACGATTGATGTCGCCCATGAGATCACCCTGATAGTCTTCCGGGGTCGTGACCTCCACACCCATGATCGGCTCGAGCAGAATGGGATTCGCCTTCTTCATCGCCTCCTTGAAGCCGAAGATGCCGGCCATTTTGAACGCGAGTTCCGACGAATCTACTTCGTGGAAGGAGCCATCGACGATGCGGACCTTAACGTCCACGACCGGATAACCGGCGACGACGCCGTTGTTCGCACCTTCCAGGATGCCGTCGGTAGCGGGCTTGATGAACTCCTTCGGAATGGCACCGCCCACGATCTCGTTGATGAACTCGACGCCCTTGCCCTTCTCATTGGGCTCCAGTTTGACGACGACGTGACCATACTGGCCCTTGCCGCCCGACTGGCGGATGAATTTTCCCTCGGCTTCGGCCGCCTTGGTGACGGTCTCACGATACGCGATCTGCGGTTTGCCGGACGTAGCCTCGACCTTGAACTCGCGTTTCATGCGATCTCGGATGATGTCGAGATGAAGCTCGCCCATGCCTGCGAGGATCGTCTGGCCCGTGTCAGGATCAGTCTTGACCCGCAGAGTCGGATCTTCTGCCACGAGCCGCTGCAGCGCGGTCGACATCTTTTCCTGGTCTCCCTTGGAATTAGGCTCGATCGACATCGAGATAACCGGTTCGGGGAACGACGGCGGCTCGAGCCGGATGTCGAAATCCTCATCACAGAGGGTGTCGCCCGTGATGACGTCCTTCACTCCCACGACGGCGCAGATATCGCCCGAGTAAGCGAGGTCGATTTCTTCACGCTCGATGGCGCGCATGAGCACCAGGCGCGAAACGCGCTCGCTGCGGCGCGTGCGCGGATTGTATACCGCCATGCCCTTGGGCAGCTTCCCGGTATAGACACGGAAAAACACCAGCCGCCCCACAAACGGGTCATTCCAGAGCTTGAACGCGAGACCGGCCATCTTGGCCTTGTCGTCAACGACCGCAGCAACTTCCTTCCCGTCACTATCCTGCCCCATCATGGGAGGGACGTCGATGGGGCTTGGAAGATAATTAACGACGCAGTCGAGCAACCGTTGCACGCCCTTCTTCTTGAAGGCAGAGCCCGGCACCACGCCGGTGAACTTGAGCGAGATCGTCGCCTTGCGCACGGCGAGCATGAGCTCGGAAGTCGCGATCTCTTCACCGCCGAGGTACTTCTCCGCGATCGTATCGTCAAAATCCGAAACCGCTTCAATGAGCTTGTCCCGGTACTCCTTGGCCTGATCCGCCATTTCCGCAGGAATGGCGATGGGCGTGGGGTTGAGCCCCAGCTGGTCCGCGGGATCCTCGGTGAAGGAATACGCGACGTTCTGCACGAGGTCGACGAGTCCGGTAAAATTGTCTTCCTTTTCGATCGGCAAATAGATCGGGTGCGCATTGGCCTTCAGCTTTTCACGCATCTCCGATACCGCGCGGAAAAAGTCGGCTCCCGTGCGATCCATCTTGTTGATGAAGGCGATCCGAGGAACCTTGTACTTGTTGGCCTGCCGCCAGACCGTCTCGGATTGCGGCTGGACGCCGGCGACCGCACAAAACACAGCCACCGCGCCATCGAGTACCCGGAGCGAACGCTCCACTTCCGCCGTAAAGTCGACGTGGCCGGGAGTATCGATGATGTTAATGCGCTGCTTGATGCCCTTCCACGGGCCCCATGACGCATTCCAAGCGCAAGAAATGGCCGCGGCGGTGATGGTGATCCCGCGCTCGCGCTCCTGCTCCATCCAATCCGTCACCGTGGTGCCTTCGTGCACCTCACCCATCTTGTGCACGGCACCCGAATAGAAGAGGATGCGCTCGGTGGTCGTGGTCTTGCCCGCATCGATGTGCGCGGCGATGCCGATATTACGCGTCCATTCCAGCGGGAACGGACGCTCCTTGGCGTTGGCCGCGGAAACCTTGGCCTTGTCAGTGACGATAGTGAGAGCCGGTACGGCAGGCGACGACATGAGCGGAGACTCCTATGTTTACCAACGCAGGTGGGCGAAAGCCCGGTTGGCCTGCGCCATCTTGTGCGTATCTTCCTTCTTCTTCACCACCGTGCCGGTATTGTTATACGCATCGATGATCTCAGCCGCGAGAGCATCCCGCATCGGCACGCCCTTCCGGCTACCCGCGGCGTCGACGATCCAGCGCAGGGCGAGCGATTCCTGCCGCTCAAACGAAATCTCGACGGGGACCTGATAGGTCGCGCCACCGACGCGCCGGCTCTTCACCTCCAAGCGCGGACGAGCATTCTCAAGAGCGCCGAGCAGAAGATCCACCGGGTCGCCCTTCTCAAGCTTCTCGGAAACCTTCTCGAAGGCACCGTAAACGATCCGCTGCGCGAGGTTCTTCTTGCCGCTCTTCATGATCACGTTGACGAGATGTGCAACGAGCGGGCTGTTATAGCGGGCGTCCGGAACGGTCTGACGTTTTTCGGCTCTGTGACGACGTGACATGGCGAAAGCGGTTGGAGGAGGGACTTACTTGGCGGCCTTCGGGCGTTTGACGCCGTACTTGGAACGGGAACGACGGCGCTTTTCGACGCCCGTCGCGTCAAGGGTGCCGCGGACGATGTGGTAACGAACGCCCGGAAGGTCCTTCAC
>CALFZM010000268.1 GCA_937952235.1 uncultured Opitutia bacterium
GCGGCTTGAGGACAAGCCGCTCCACCTTTCGGTACGGCCGTCTTCAGGGCTGATTAGAAAGCCAACGGCATGAGTTGGCTCCTATACGGACTCATGCAGTTGAGGTGGAGCCGCCTGTCCCCAGGCGGCTGACGTTCGGCGGACCGGTTCACAGCGGCTTGAGGACAAGCCGCTCCACCTTTCAGTGCGGCCTTTCCCATGGGTGACTTGACGTCCAACGGCATGAGTCGGGCTCAGGCGTAGATCGCGCCGCCCAGCAGTTGCTCGCCGGCGTACAGCGCGAGCACCTGGCCGCTGGCGAGCCCGCGCTGCGGCTGCTGGAATTCCACGCGGGCGCGGCCGTCGCCCTCCGGCACGAAGCGGCAGGGCACCCGCGGATCGCGGTAGCGCACGCGCGCTTCCAGGCGGCAGCCGCTCGTGAGAGGTTCTCCAATCCAGCTCAGGGTGTGCACCTCGACCGACGTGCGGAAGAGCCCGGGGGCGTCCGGTCGGTCGAACGCCACCAGCAGGGCGCGGTCTGCGGCGCGCTTGCCGACCACCACGTACGCGGCGTGGTCGGTGTTGGAAGGAACCCCGATGCCTTTGCGCTGCCCGAGCGTGTAGAAATGCAGCCCGCGGTGCGCCCCGAGCACGCGCCCGTCCGTCGCGTGCACGATCGGTCCCGGGGCATCGGGTACGTAGGCGCGGAGGAAGTCGGCCATCTTCACCTGGCCGATGAAACAGATGCCCTGGCTGTCCTTCTTTTCCGCGGTGGGCAATCCGGCGCGGCGGGCGAGCGCGCGCAGCTCCGGCTTCTGCAGGTGCCCGATCGGAAAGCGCGCGTCGCGCAGCTGGTCGGAGGTCAGCAGCGCGAGGAAGTAGGACTGGTCCTTGTTCTTGTCCGCGCCTTCGAACAGGCCGTCCTCCCGTCGCTGCGCGTAGTGTCCGGTCGCGACCGCCTCGAACCCGTGGTCCCGCGCCCAGGCGCGGAAGACGCCAAACTTGATCTCGCGGTTGCAGCGGACGTCCGGGTTGGGCGTGAGCCCCTGCGCGTATCCGGCAAGCAGGTACTCGACGATCTTCGCGCGGTAGTCCTGCATGAGGTTCACGACCTGGAAGGGAATGCCCAGGCGGTCGGCGACCGCCCGTGCGTCCGCGATGTCCTGCTGCCAGGGACAGTCGCCGAGGACGTTGTCCTCGTTGATCCAGTTCTTCATGTACGCGCCCGCGACGTCGCATCCCTGCTCCCGCAGGAGCAGGGCGGCGACGGAACTGTCGACGCCGCCCGAGAGGGCGACGAGGATTCTGGGCCGGACGGACATGGCGGAACGGAAAGGACGCGCCGGGTGGGCGCGAGGTCAAACCCCGGCGTGTCGGCGCCGCCTGCTCCGGGAAGCGGCGGCGGAAGGCCCTGCGCTTTTCCCGCTTGTGGCTGATCCGGTCCGGCAAATGCTTCGCGGTTCCACATGTCGGATCCGCATCGCATCGTCCGCGCCTGGCTCGAATCGCCCCGCACCGGGGTCATCGAGCTCGACCGGGACTGGTCCGGTGCGTCGCTGCCGCGGTTCACTCTCGGCCGGCAGGGCCCGGTGCCCGGTGCGCTGGCCCCGGCGCCCGCGCTGCCGGCCGCCCGGGTATTCGGCTATTTCTTCGACAACCGCAACGGGAAGGTGACGTTCGTCCTCCCGCTGGATCACGGCTGCGACGTCGATCCGGCGCGCGACACGGTGTACCTGGTGGGCGATTTCAACGACTGGCAGCAGGCCATAGGCATCGAGGAGTGGAAGCTGCGCCCGGCCGTGCTCGAGGGCGAGCGGGTGCTGAGCTGGAGCGGCGACGCGGCGCGGTTCCTCGGCTGGACGCAGCGTTTCAAGTTCGTCACCGGCGAGCACCAGTGGCTGCCGCCGCCGCCGGACGCGCCCAACGTGGTGCGCGACGATCACGGCAATCTCAACCGCGTGCTCGATCCGACCCGCACCGGCTGGCACCTCTGGCGCTTCAAGGTGCGCGAGCCGCTGAGCCTGGCGGAACCCTGGCAGGTCGCCTGGGCCGAGGATGGCTCCAACGCCGTGCCGCTGCTGCCGGGGCCCTTCTTCTACGAACTCGAATCGGAGCTGCCGCTCGGGGCGTTGATCCGCGGGGCGCAGACGACCTTCCGGATCTTCTCGCCGCGGGCGCGGAGCGTGACGCTGCACCTGACGCGCGAACCCTCGTTCACCGTCGGCCCGCGCGCGGAGGCGCAGGCATTCCCCCTGTCGCGCCGGCCGGATGCGGACGGCGAGGCGGGCGTGTGGGAGGTGACGCTCGATCGGAACCTGCACGGCTGGTTCTATTGGTACACGATCGATGGCGTCCGCGACGGCCCCGGCCCGGCGGGTTTCGATCCGCGGTTCCGCGTGCTCGATCCGTACGCGCTCGCGACCGTGGGCCGCGAGGGGCCCGGCATCATCCTGAGCCGCGAGTGGGTGGGGAAGGGGGACCGCAGCTTCAGCACGCCCGCCTGGCAGGACTTGATTATCGTCGAGGCCCATGTGCGCGACCTCGCGCACGGCGCGCCGACCCCGGCGACGGACGCCGAACGGCGCGGCTTCGCCGGCCTGCGGCGCTGGGTGGAAAGTCCCGACTTCTACCTGCACCACCTCGGAGTCAACGCGGTCGAGCTGCAGCCGCTCCACGAGTTCGATAACCCGACCCCCGAGGAGTACCACTGGGGGTACATGACCAACAGCTTCTTCGCGCCCGAGAGCAGCTATGCGCTCGAGCCCGCGAAGGCGTCCGGGGTGCGCGAACTGCAGGCGCTGGTGGCGGCGTTTCACCGGCGCGGGATCGCGGTGATCCTCGACGTGGTGTTCAATCATGTGGGCGAGCCCGCGCACCTGATGTTCGTCGACAAGCTGTATTACTTCGAACTCGACGCCAGCGGCCAGCTCTCGAACTGGAGCGGCTGCGGCAATGACCTGCGCGCGCGGTCCGCCATGGCGCGGCGGCTCATCATCGACAGCTGCCTGCACTTCATCGAGGCGTACGGCGTCGATGGCTTCCGGTTCGACCTGGCGGAGCTGCTCGGCGTCGATGTCCTCCGCGACATCGAGACGGCCCTCAAGCGCGCCAAGCCCGACGTGATCCTGATCGCCGAGCCCTGGAGCTTCCGCGGGCACATCGCGGGCGCCCTGCGCGACACCGGCTGGGCCTCGTGGAACGACGGCTACCGGAATTTCCTGCGGGAGTACGTGTGCGGCCAGGGCGAAGCCGCGCGGATGGAATACTTCCTGCGTGGGTCCCCGTGGTACTTCGCGAAATGGCCCGCCCAGACGATCAACTATACCGAGTCGCACGACGACCGGACCTGGATCGACGTCATCACGGAGAATCCGCAGCAGAATGGATTCCAGCCCACGGCGGCCGACATCCGCCGCACCCACCTGATGGCGGCGCTGCTCTTCATGTCGCTGGGCGTGCCCATGCTTTCCGCCGGCCAGGATTTCCTGCGGTCGAAGCACGGCGTGAACAACACCTACCTGCGCGGCGACCTCAACGCGCTGGATTACCGGCGCCTCTACCGCTTCCTCGGGACGCATGTCTATTTTGCCGATTGGATCGCCTTCCGGCGCGGGGAGCGCGGCCGCCTGCTGCGGCATTTCACGCGGCCCGGGGAGGGCTTCTTTCGCTTCCTCCATGCACCCGGCTCGACGGCGCTCGCCGCGCTGTACAATGCCGACGGTTCGCAGGGCGGCGCCCGGCTCCTGTTTGCGGTCAATCCCACCCTGGCCGATGCCACGCTCCTGCTCGGCCAGGAGATCGCCGAACTCCCGGGCGGGTGGGACCTGCTGGCCGACCAGGATCGTTTTTACCTTTCCGGGACACATGGGGCGAAGACCCCCGTGGAGGCTGCGCTCGGGCTTCCTGCCCTCAGCTGCGCGCTTTGGATCAACGAGGGTTAGCGAGGCGCAGATGCGCTGCATTTTCATGACGCGCTGAACCGCCAAAACCCTTGCATCCCGCGGGACGGCTCTCTTGCTTGAACGGTCCGCGTCTCCGCGGGCTCTTCCGCATCAGCAACCCAATCCAACACCACACCGGAGTTCCACCATGGCAGTCAAAGTCGCAATCAATGGTTTCGGCCGCATCGGTCGCCTCGTCTTCCGCGCGCTCGTCGAGCAGGGTCTGCTCGGCAAGTCCCTGGATGTGGTGGCGGTGGGCGACATCGTCCCGGCGGACAACCTCGCGTACCTCCTGAAATACGATTCCACGCAGGGTCGCTTTGCGGGCACGGTCGGCTCCAAGAAGTCTTCTCCTGACAAGGCCGAGGACGACGTCCTGATCGTCAACGGGAAGGAGATCCTCGTCGTCAGCGCCAAGACCCCGGCCGAGCTGCCCTGGGGCAAGCTGGGCGTCCAGCTCGTGATCGAGTCGACCGGCCTCTTCACCGACGCCGAGAAGGCCAAGGGCCACATCGCCGCCGGGGCGAAGAAGGTGATCATTTCCGCTCCGGCCAAGGGCGAGGACATCACGGTCGTGATGGGCGTGAACGACGACAAGCTCGACCTCGCCAAGCACACGATCATCTCCAACGCCTCCTGCACCACGAACTGCCTCGCGCCGGTCGTGCACGTGCTCCTGAAGGAAGGCTTCGGCGTCGAGGAAGGCCTGATGACCACCATCCACTCCTACACGGCCACGCAGAAGACCGTGGACGGTCCGTCGAAGAAGGACTGGAAGGGCGGGCGGTCCGCGGCGATCAACATCATCCCCTCGTCGACGGGTGCCGCCAAGGCCACCGCGCTCGTGCTGCCGGAGGTCAAGGGCAAGCTCACCGGCATGTCGTTCCGCGTGCCGACCCCGACGGTGTCGGTCGTCGACCTCACGGTCCGCACCACCAAGGAGACGTCCTACAAGGCAATCTGCGAGGCGATGAAGAAGGCGTCGGAAACCTACCTGAAGGGCATCCTCGCCTACACGAGCGACGAAGTCGCCTCCTCCGACTTCATCCACGACAAGCATTCGTCGATCTTCGACGCCGGCTCCGGCATCGAGCTCAACCCGAAGTTCTTCAAGCTCGTGTCCTGGTACGACAACGAGTGGGGCTATTCCAACCGCGTGGTCGAGCTGACCACGAAGATCGCCGCGCAGATCTGAGCGCTGCGCACCGTAGCGAGTAGTGAGTAGCGAGTAGCGAGCATTCAAGCCCCGCACTCGCGCCACTACTCGCTTCTTTTTTGTCTGCGTGCTCCGGATCGGACTCTACTCGCTACTCACTACCCGCTTCTCGCTACTGACCGCCCATGCCGAAATTCAAAACCGTCCGTGACCTGAGCCTCGCCGGCAAACGCGTCCTCATGCGCGTCGACTTCAATGTCCCCCAGGACAAGTCCACCGGCGCCATCACCAACAACCAGCGCATCGTCGCCGCGCTGCCGACGATCAAGTTCGCGCTCGAGCAGGGTGCGTCGGTGGTCCTGATGTCGCACCTCGGTCGGCCGGACGGCCAGAAGATCGCGAAGTTTTCGCTCAAGCCGGTCGCGGCCGAACTCGAAAAGGTACTGGGGCGCACGGTGACGTTCCTCGACGACTGCGTCGGGCCCGCGATCGAGGCGGCCTGCGCGCCGGGCAAGCTCAAGGCCGGCGACGTGGTGCTGCTCGAAAACCTCCGCTTTCACATCGAGGAGGAGGGCAAGGTGAAGCACGAGGACGGCACCTCGAAGAAGGCCGATCCGAAAGCGGTCGAGGCCTTCCGGGCTTCGCTCACCAAGCTCGGCGACGTCTATGTCAACGACGCCTTCGGCACCGCCCACCGGGCGCATTCGTCGATCGTCGGCATCGCACTCAAGGAAAAGGCGGCCGGGTTCCTGATGGAGGCCGAGCTCAACGCCTTCAACAAGGTGCTCGAAAGCCCGGACCGGCCGCTGCTCGCCATCCTCGGCGGAGCGAAGATCGCGGACAAGATTCCCCTCATCAAGAACCTGATCGAGAAGGCGGACAAGATCATCATCGGCGGCGGCATGGCCTACACCTTCCACAAGCAGCTCCGCGGAATGAAAATCGGCGGCAGCCTGTTCGACGCCGAGGGCGCGAAGATCGTCGGCGAACTCGAGGCCAAGGCCAAGGCGCGCGGCGTGGAGCTGATCCTCCCGGTCGACTTCGTCGCAGCGGACAAGTTCGCCCCCGACGCCAACACCCAGCCGGCCGACCTGGCCGGAGGCATTCCCGACGGTTGGGAGGGCCTCGACGCCGGTCCGAAGTCGATCGAGCTCTATCGCCAGGCGATCCTCTCCTCGAAGACGATCGTGTGGAACGGTCCCGCGGGCGTGTTCGAGTTCGAGAAGTTCGCCACCGCGACCAAGGCGATGGCTGCGGCGATTGCCGAAGCGACCGCGAAAGGCGCGACGACGGTGGTCGGCGGCGGCGACACCGCGACGGCCGCGAAGAAGTTCAAGGTGGCCGACAAGGTCACCCACTGCTCCACCGGCGGCGGCGCCAGCCTCGAGTACCTCGAGGGCAAGGCGCTCCCGGGCGTCGTCTTCCTCGAAAGCTGATCCAACCCATCTCAGCGCAAAGGCGCCAAGAATCGCCAAGGATCGCAAAGTCACCAATCCCTGGCTCTTCTTCGCGAACCTTGGCGTCCCTTGGCGCCTTCGCGCTTCACTCCCTTCCTATGAATTCCCGCAAGAAACTCATCGCCGGCAACTGGAAGATGAACAAGACCTCCGCCGATGGCGTCGCGCTCGCGACCGACCTCGTCGCGGCGGTTGGCAAGCAGACCGACGTGGACGTCGTCGTGTGCCCGCCGTTCACCGCCATCGAGTCCGTGGGTCGCGCGCTCGAAGGTTCCGAGATCAAGCTCGGGGCCCAGAACATGCACTTCGAGGCCAGCGGCGCCTTCACCGGCGAGGTCTCCGCCCCGATGCTGCGCGCGATCTTCGCCAGCTACGTCATCCTCGGCCACAGCGAGCGCCGGACGCTCTTCGGCGAGGACGACGCGCTCATCAACAAGAAGGTGCTCGCGGCGTTGAAGAACCAGCTCCGGCCCGTCTTCTGCGTGGGCGAGACCCTCGCCGAGCGCGAGGCGGGCGCGACGCTCAAGGTCGTGCAGACGCAGGTCGAGCGCGGCCTTGAGGGCGTGGGCAGGGATCAGGCGGCCTCGGTCGTGATCGCCTACGAGCCCGTCTGGGCCATCGGCACCGGCAAGGTCGCCACGACCGAACAGGCGCAGGAAGTGCACGCGTTCATCCGCGGGCTGCTCGTGAAACTTTTCGGCGACGCCATCGCCGCGAAGATACGCATCCTCTACGGCGGTTCGATGAAGCCCGCCAACGCCCCCGAGCTGCTCGCGCAGAAGGACATCGACGGCGGCCTGATCGGTGGCGCCGCCCTGGAGGCGCGCAGCTTCGTCGAGCTCGTCAACGCGGCGCTGGCGGCGAAGTAGGCGGGCGGGTCTGTTTTCGAGCCGGGGGCCCACGGAACCCACCGAATACGCGGAAGGACCGTTTCCCCTTCCGTGTGGTCCGTGGGCGATTCCTCGGGCTGCTCCCGGCGTCCTCCGGCAAAAAGCGCGGATCGGCTTCGGTTGCAGACTGGCGTTGCGCGGGCGCATGCGTTGTGAATCGGTTCGCGCCCCTTCATGACCACCTTCCTCCTCGTCCTGGCGATCGTCCTCCTCAGCGGGGTACTGGTGTTGGTGATCACGCTGGTTCGTCGTCCCGGAACCGTCGATCTCTCGCCCCTCCAGGCCCGGCTCGACGTCCTGGAGAAACTTCAGGAACGGGGCGAGAAGGCCGTCGCCGAGGCCGTCGACCGCAGCCGGCAGGAGGCCCAGGCGCAGGCGCGGGAGCTGCGGACCGAGGTCCAGAATTCCCTCAAGCTCTCCACCGACGTCCAGGTGCAGAGCCTCGACCGGATCTCGGCCGCCCAGCAGCAGCGGCTGGAGGATTTCGCCACGAGGCTCAACGCGCTGCGCCAGGCCGGCGAGACCAACGATTCGCAATTGCGCCAGGAAGTCGGGAAATCCTTCACCGCCTTTCGCG
>CALFZM010000269.1 GCA_937952235.1 uncultured Opitutia bacterium
GGCCATGCCTGGTCGCCCTTCCAGCCGGCCCGCACGGCCCACGACTTCCTCGTCCCCAACCCGCGACCGGACCTGACCTTCGACCTCAATACGCTGCGGATGCTCGAAGCCGGATAGGCCGCGACCGGACGCCGTAACCCTGCCCGCCCGGGCGGCGGGGGTGCCCCGGTGATTCCGTTTGCCTCGCGGGAGGGCAGGAGCTTCGTTCCGGAGCCGTGACGGCTCCATTCCCCTGGATTCGCCGGAGCGCGGTCGTGGCGCTGCTCCTTCCATCGTCGACCCGCGCAGCCACGGATCCGGCGATGTCTCCCCCTGTTGTCGCCGCCGCCGTCGCCCTGGCGTTTGCCGTTCTGCTCGGGTGGCTCGCGGCGGTATGGTGGTCCCGCCAGGCCCTGCTCTCGCGGCTGCGGATGATGGCCGTCGCAAAGACGCGGCACATCCCTTCCCTCCAGCTGCGACGGGTAAGCCTGCGCCAGTTGGTGCAGTTGTCAGAACTGGGCGTGCGGCTGGCCAGCCTCGCCCTGATGCTGGGTGGCGGGTTCGTATTCGTGGTCGTGCTGCTCGAGCTGATGCCGCCGACGCGGTTTCTGGCGGGGCGCATCGAGCACCTCGTGTTGGAAGAACTGATTGCACTGGGCAGTGCGACCGCGTCGGCGCTGCCCGGGCTGGCGGTGGTGGCGGTGATATTCTTCCTGACGCGAGTCGCGCATGAATTGCTGAACCACTACTTCCGCTCGATCACCGCCGGTGAGGTGCCGAGCGCGATTTTCGATCCCGTGACGGCCGAAACCACCCGGCGACTCAGCGATGCCGGCCTGTGGGTCTGTGCCGTCATCATCGCCTTCCCCTACCTTCCGGGAAGCGATACCGCGGCGTTTCGCGGCGTGACGGTCCTCGCGGGCCTGATGATCTCGATCGGTTCAGCCAATCTCGTGACCCAGTTCACCAGCGGCCTCGCGCTGATCTACGGTCGGGTCCTCCGGCCCGGTGACTACGTGGAAGTCGGAGCCACCGAAGGCGTGGTGGAACATATCGGCCTGCTCGCCTGCTCCCTGCGCACGCCCCGCGACGAAATCGTCGTCCTGCCCAACGCCACCGTGGCCGCCGGGTTGAAGAACTTCTCCCAGGGCACCGTGGGCGTGCGGCTCGTCGCGGTCGTCACGATCGGCTACGACGTGCCCTGGAGAAAAGTGCGCGAACTGCTGCTCGCGGCCGCCGCCGGGACCCCGGGTCTGCGCCAGGAGCCGGCCCCGGGCGTGCGGCAGGCCGCGCTCGAGGATTTCTACGTGCGTTATGAACTCGCCGTCGTGCCTGAAGATGCGACCCAGCGCATCCCGCTGCTTGGCCGGCTGCACGAGGAAATCCAGGATCGATTCCATTCGGCCGGGGTGCAGATCATGTCGCCGCACTACCAAAGCGATCCCGCCAAGCCCAAGCTGCCTGCGGAAGAGGCGGCCGGCGGCGTCCCATCTGATCAGGGCAGCACCCTGCCGAGGTAAAAGTAGATCGTGGGGGCGTGCCTCTCGGCCTTGCCCAGGGCGAGGTGCACGGGACCCAGGAGAGTGTCCGTCGCCACAAACACGCTGCCCGCCGCCAGCCACTCGGCCGGCACCAGCCGGTTGAATGTGTTCCAGGTATTCCCGCCTTCGATCGAGCCGCCGAGATAGTAGGCCGGACGCCGGAGCGTGCCGCCGATGCCTCGCCGGACGACCAGCGCGCCGACGAACCGGTTGAGGCCATACACCTCGTCGTCAGGCAGACCCGACAGCTGAAAGAGGCCGCCCACGCGGAACGGCAGGCGCTCCACCCCGCCCTCGCGTTCCAGCGTGTAGTCGACCGCGAGGCGCGGTTGAAAAACCGTTCGCCCGAACGCCATCGGCAGCGTCAAGGTCCCGCCCGCCGTGGTCACGCCTCTGCGGCCGAATTCGCGCTCGATTCGCGTCTGCAGGAAGGCGCCGTGGCGCGGGAAAAACAGGTGGTCGAGCCGGTCCAGCGTCAACTGGGCAAAGCCGACGCTGGCGGTGTAATCCCGGAGATCGCGCGCGAGATCTAACACCGCCACGTTCCCCTCCGGACCGACGACGAGGATCGGCGGGGTGCGAATCTGCGAGTACCGCACGGAACCCCGTCTGACGCCCGCGCGAAACTCCCCATCCACGCCCAGCCGGATGCCACCCGCCGCGCCGGCGAAGGCGGTCTGCCGCTGGAAACGCAGCTCGAGTAGCCGGGCGTCGGGCACCAAGGAGCGCAGGTCGGCGGAGAAAAATTCCGGCTGCCGCAGCACCTCGAAGCCGGGCGCGAGGAAGAAGGCGCTGGTGCGGCCCAGCGGCTGGAAGAATTCCGCGTCGAGCCGGTCGATCTCCCCGAGCGAGGTGCGCACGGCCAGCTCGCCGCCCTGCCGATTGAGCTGGGTGAAACGGAGCGAGGTGCGGACGTTCAGCTCGCTGTCGCCATCGAGGTCGCTCCCCAGCCCGATCCCGAACTGGAGGAAGTTGGGCCCCCAGGGTTTCGGCTCGGTCGAGACGACCAATACCGCCCCTCCCGGACGCTCGTCGATGCGGTAGTCCACGCGCCGGAAGTAGCCGAGGTCGTGCACGCGCCCCAGTCCGGAGCGGAGTCGCGCGGCGTCGAGCCGCTCGCCGGTCGCGAGATCCAGCCGACGGCGCACCACGGTCTCGGCGCCGCGGGCCACGCCTTCCACCTCGATGCCGGCGATGACCGGCAGCTCGCGCCGCAACCGCCGTCGCGCCGTTTCGCGCCGCGCGTACTCGGCCGCCGGCAGGGACAGCGCCGCGAGGGCCGCCCTCGCCTCGCCTGCCTCCTCGTAGCCGAGTTGCGCGATCGCCAGCGCGTCGCGGAAGGAGCTCGAGAAATAGCCTGGCAGCTTCAGCCGCACGAGCACGTCGTGCGACGACAGCGTGCGGATCTGCTCCAGCGTATCGCGCTGGGACAGGATCGACAGCAGTTGCTCCGCCATGGCGATCGGACTTCCCAGCCGCCCGGCGGGCAGCAGCTCCGCGCGGACGTCCACCGCAATGACGACGTCGACCCCGAGGTCGCGCACGACGCTCACCGGCAGGTTGCGGGAGGCGAAGCCGTCGATGAGCAGGCGGCCGTCGATCGCGAAGGGCGCAAACGCCCCGGGTACCGCCATGCTCGCGCGCATGGCGTCCGCCAGGCGGCCGCGGTCGAGCACCACCATCGCGCCGCTCTCCACGTCGGTCGCGATCGCGCGAAAGGGCACCGGCAGGTCGTCGAAGCTCCGCTGCACGCCGACGAACGCGGTGCGCTCGCGCAGGGCGACGAGAAGATTCTGGCCGGAGAGGTACGCGTTGGGGAGCTTGAGCCCAGCGGCGCCGATTCCGAACTCCATCCAGCGCGGCGTCTCCTGTTCCTCCGCCTTCACCCGGAATCCGCGCTGCGCCCGGGCGGGACCGTCGCTGAGCAGCTCGTCCCAGTCACACTGCTCGAGCCACGCGATCATCTCCCGGGAATTGTAGCCCGCCGCGTAAAGCCCGCCCACGATGGCGCCCATGCTGGTGCCGGCGACACAATCGACCTGGACGCCGAGCTCCTCCAGCAGGCGGATGACGCCGACATGCCCGAGGCCGCGGGCCCCGCCGCCTGCGAGCACCAGGCCGACGCGCGGCCGCGGACCGCTTTGCTCCGGCTTCACGGGGTCCGACGCCCCCGCCCCCGCCATCCCGGTGACCCAGGCGGCCAGCCATCCGACGAAACCCATCACACGCGCGGTTTTCATCCGCCAGCCGTTGTCGCCGGCGCGCCCGCGCATGGCAAGCATCGCAGGCCCGGTCCCGCCTGCCGGCGGACAAGAAAAAGGCGGGCGAACCCAGACGCGGGAACTCAGAACGTGCCGCGCAGGCCGACGGCCAGCTGGATGCCGTATTCCTGCTCGGCGTACAGCTTGGCGTAGGACGGCGTGAGGTCGCCGTAGCGGAGGAAGCGATACGGCTTGTTGAAGATGTTCGTCGCGCTGGCGAAGAACGACAGGTCCCGGGTGAACTGGTAGGAGGTGTTCACGTCGAGCACGGTGCGGGCCTCGATGTACTCGTAGCCGTTGGGGCCATACGCGGCCTGCGGGAGCCGCTTGTCGAGGCCGCGATAATTCCAGCGCGCGGTGAACGTGAAGCGCTTCGGCGCGAAGGTGAAGCCCCAGTTGCCGCTCTTCGGGATGAAGCTCGTGAACGCGGCGCCCGGGTTGCCGTCGAGCTCAAGCTTCGTCGCGTTGGCGAACAG
>CALFZM010000270.1 GCA_937952235.1 uncultured Opitutia bacterium
GGTCTGCGGCCACCGCCGCCATTTCCGGCCAGGCCGGACTCATGCCGTTGGCCTTCAAATCAGCCCTGAAGACGGCCGGACCGAAAGGTGGAGAGTCCTCAAGCCGCTGCGGACCGGTCCATCACACGTCCGCCGCCTGGGGACAGGCGGCTCCACCGCAACGGCATCGTTACGGCCAGGACGATCACTCGTTCAGGCTGAAATGAATCGGGACGGCCATGCGAAAGCGCACCACGGCGCCGTGCCGGCGCCCCGGCTCGAACCGCCACCGGGCCACGGCACGCAGGGCCGCGTCCTCGAACCCGCGATCGGTGGAATGGGCGACGCGCGGCGCCGTCACCGCGCCCGTCTCGTCCACAACGAACTCGACCACGACGACGCCCGAGCGTCCGTCGCGCCGCGCTTCCGGCGGATAGATCGGTGCGCCCTGGAAGCGGGTGCGCGGCGTCCGGTCGAGTTCGCCGTGGAGGGCGATGCCCGGCCCACCGACGCCGGGCCCGGGCAGGCCCGCCCACGCCGGGCGCTCCACCGGCACCGCCGGCCACGACGCCATCGGGAGCGGATCCGCCGGGAAGGACGTGGGAGTGATCACGGGCAGCGGCCGGTCCTGGTCGAGCGTGGGACGGTCGACCGGCTCCGCGGTCGGCCGGGTCTGGTCCGGCTCGGTCGCCTCCGCGGCGGAGACCACCGCGATGATCTCCTCCGGCGGCAGCCGGAAAACATCACGGTCGAGGATCGCGGGACGATCGTCGCCGCCGGGCGGCTCCGGCCGGACGGTCTTGGGGAATCCGAACAGCAGCGCGAGGTGGGCGGCCGCGGCAACGCAAGCGGGCCAGACATAATTGGGGTTCATGTTTCCTCCAGGGTTGAGGTTCAGCAGGACAACGCGCGAAGCGGCCCGGCCTCCGGGGGTATAAGCAACCTGCATACACGGGGAGGCGGGTGCGCGGACCGGCCGCGAGACCAGTTGCCTTGCCGCGCACGTTCCGCTTTGACGGCGCCATGCGTCTCCTCCTCCTGCTCTGCGTGCTGGCCGTCCCGCTGGGTGCGTCGGCGCCGCGCGAACTCGCCGCGGCGCTGGAACACTTCCGGTCGGATCCGCCCCGCGAGTGGTCCTTCACGCAGACGACCGCCGCCGAGGGGCGCTCGACGGTCGAGCGCTGTGATGCCGCCCGGCCCGAGTTCGACCGCTGGTCGCTGGTGCAGAAGGATGGCCGCCCGCCCACACCGGCCGAGCTGGCCACCTATGGCGAGGGCCGCTCCCGGCGCTCGCGGGCGGGCACCGCGCCCGACGTCAGGGAGCAGCTGCTCGTGGCGGCCGCCGAGACGGTGGCGGAGACGCCCGAGCGGATCACGTTCCGCTGCCCGCTGCGCCAGGGCGAGAGCCGCGACCACACCGCGCCGCACCTCCGCGCGACCGTGGTGGTGCACCGCCCGACGGGCACGATCGAATCGATCGAGCTGCACAACCCCGAGCCGTTCCGGCCGACCATCGGAGTGCGTATCACCGAATTGAGGACGCTGCTCACGTATTCGCCGCCGGGCGACGGCCGGCCGGCCCTGCCGCGCCAGGTCACGACCCGGCTGCGCGGCACCGCGTTCTGGTTCAAGTCGCTCGACGCCGACCTGAGCGTGACCTTCTCGGACTACGTGCGGGTCAAGCGCCCCTAGCGGCGGGTCAGTGCCCGCCGCTCCACTTGAACACGAAGGCGGTCAGCGGCGGCAGCTTGAGAACGAGCGACTGGGCGAAGCCATCGCGCTCCACGTTCTCCGTCTGGCGGCCGCCGTCGTTGCCCGCGCCGCTGCCGCCGTAGTACTCGCTGTTGGAGTTGATGACCTCGCGCCAGAAACCCTGGCGCGGCACGCCGATGCGATAGTCCCGGGCGGCCCCCCCGAAGTGGCAGACCACCGCGTAGAGGACGTCCTCCTTCGCATCGCTGCGGAGGTAGGCGATGAGGTTGGCGTCGGCGTCGTGGCACGTCAGCCAGCGGAACCCTTGCGGATCGTAGTCGTGCCGGTGCAGCACCGGCTCGGCGACATACAGGCGGTTGAGGTCGCGCACGAGCAGCCGGATGCCCTCATGGTCCATGTACTGGCACAGGTGCCAGTCGAGGCTCCCGTCATGCGCCCATTCCCGCGACTGGCCGAACTCGCTGCCCATGAAGAGGAGCTTCTTGCCCGGCCACATCCAGGTGTGCGCGTACAGGGCGCGGAGGTTGGCGGCCTTCTCCGCGATGTGCCAGGCGCCCATCTTGAAGAGCATCGACGCTTTCCCATGCACGACCTCGTCGTGCGAGAACACGGTGATGAAGTTCTCCGCGTACTGATAGAGCATGCCGAACGTGAGGTCGTTCTGGTGGTAGCGCCGCACGACCGGCTCCTTCGCGAAGTAGCGCAGCGTGTCGTTCATCCAGCCCATGTTCCACTTGTAGTCGAATCCCAGTCCGCCGTCCCGGGTCGGGCGGCTGACCCCCGCGAACGACGTGCTTTCCTCCGCGATCATCGCCACGCCCGGGTGGTAGCGGTGCACGAGGTCGTTCACCCGGCGCAGGAAGTCGATCGCCTCGAGATTCTCGCGGCCGCCGTGCTGGTTGGGAATCCATTGTCCCTCGCGGCGCGAGTAATCGAGGTAGAGCATGGACGCCACGGCGTCCACGCGCAGGCCGTCGAGGTGGTACCGGTCGAGCCAGGCCAGCGCGTTGGCGATCAGAAAGCAGCGCACCTCGTTGCGCCCATAGTTGAAGATCAGGGTGCCCCAGTCCATGTGCGCCCCCTGCCGCGGGTCGGCGTGCTCGTAAAGGTGCGTGCCGTCGAACTCCGCGAGCGCGAAGCTGTCGCGCGGGAAATGTGCCGGCACCCAGTCGAGGAT
>CALFZM010000271.1 GCA_937952235.1 uncultured Opitutia bacterium
CACTACCAGCACGTCTGCAATACCTACGGCGATCCCGCGCAGCTCGCGAAGTACGAGTTCTATTTCGTGGACTCGCTCACCGTCCTCTCGCGCCTGTGCTTCGCCTGGTGCAAGACCCAGCCGCAGGCCTATTCGGAAAAGAACGGTAAGCCCGACACCCGCGGGGCGTACGGACTTCTCGCCCAGGAAATGATCACCGCACTCACCCACCTGCAGCACGTCCGCGACAAACACGTGATCTACGTGGCGATCCTGGAAGAAAAGACCGACGACTACAACCGCCGCTACCACCAGCTGCAATTGGAGGGCAGCAAGACGGCTCTGGAGCTTCCCGGCGTCCTGGACGAAGTCATCACGCTCGCGGTCTTGAAGGCCGACGACGGCACGCCCTACCGGGGCTTCGTCACGAGCGCTGTCAACGCCTTCGGCTACCCCAGCAAGGACCGCAGCGGTCGGCTCGATGCGATCGAGGAGCCCCACCTCGGAAAGCTCATCCGCAAGTGCTTGGGCGAGGCGACGCCATGACCGAGGACGAGTTCGTCACCTTTGAGAAATCCTCCCGCGCCACGGTGCGCCGGATATCCGCCGAGAACACGTGGCTGCGGCACAGCCTCCTGCAACTCAAGACTCGGGTCGCCGCGATGACAGAGCAGTTGACCGTCCTTGAGAAGCGAGCGCGATCGCTCAAGAAGTTGCTCGGCGCCCCTACCCCCACCCCGACATCCAAGACAGCAAGGAGCAAACGATGAACACCAATGCATGGCAAGACTTCAACGACGCCGAACAGCAGCAAGGATTTGACCTGATCCCGAAGGGGAGCCTCGTGCGTGTGCGCATGACCATCAAACCGGGCGGACACGATGACCCCGCCCAGGGCTGGACAGGCGGCTACGCGACTGAGAGCTTCGACACGGGCGCGGTGTACCTCGCCTGCGAGTTCGTGGTCCTCGAAGGCCCGTTCGCCAAACGCAAGATGTGGTCGAACATCGGCCTCCTGTCCCGCAAGGGTCCGACCTGGGGGCAGATGGGCCGCAGCATGATCCGCGCGATCCTCAACTCCGCGCGGAACATACACCCGCAGGACAACGCCCCCGCGGCCGCCGCAGCCCGCCGCATCCAGGGTTTTCAAGAGCTCGATGGCATCGAGTTCCTCGCCCGCGTGGACGTCGAGAAGGATGCCAAGGGCATGGACAGGAACGTGGTGAAGCTCGCCATCGAGCCCGACCACAAGGACTACGCCACCCTCATGGGCTCCGCCCCTCGCGTGTCCGCGCAGGCACCGGCCTCCCCGCCGCCGTACACCGCCGCGGCGGCCGCCAGCCACCAGGCGCCTCCTCGCCCGGCTGCGACCACCGACAAGCCCGCGTGGGCGCGCTAAGCCATGGCGACCACGAAGAAGTCCTATCCCCTCTGCTTTGCTTCCCGGCTCCAGTACGAGGTTTGGAAGAAGGCGGCGAAGCACAGTCGTGCGGGTGACAGCAGCTATTGCGCGGACTGCACCCTCGCGTACCAGCGCCAGATGGTTGCGAGCTTTCGCTGCGCCCATCCGTGCACGTCGTTCTATCTCGACAAGGATGGCTTCCTCGAAGGTCGCCGGCGCGTGGAGGACCGGGTGCGGCTGAAGGAGGCTGCGTGAAATGCTGGGTCTGCCAACGCGAAGCCCGGGGACTTGGCCACACCGACACCCGTCACGGTGTGGCCGATCCTCGGCGCTACCCGATCGACTGGGTATTTTGCTCGCCCCGGTGCCAGAACGCCTTTCACGCGATGTACGGCAACTGGGTGCGAGCAAGGGACGAGGGCATCAAGGGGGTCGAGATGATCGATCCCTCTGATGTCGAGCTCGCTGCGATGCGCTCCTGCCTCAAGTCCTTTGGCGAGGCCGCGAGCGAAATCGGATTCGACAAGCCCCTGGGCGCCTACACCGAGGCCGAGGCTCTGCAAGTGATCGACGCCATCGTCTCCCACTACACGGAGGCGATGGTCGAGCACCACGAGACCACCAAGTTCCCGCCGGTGCGGGGACTGCCGGCTACCCCTGATCCTCTCACGGGGCCCTTTGCCGATCTCAAAGACGATCTGCCGTGGGAGGCGGCGCCATGATGGATTTCAACTCCTCCTCAAGCGTCTCGGGCCAGGTGATGGCGCTCGTGGATGCGGGTCTCCAAGAAGCCCGTGCTCGCGAGACCGAAAGGCAATACCTCGGCGCGTCGCGCTTGGGTGCGGCGTGCGAACGAGCGCTGCAGTACGAGTACGCAAAAGCGCCAGTCGATTACGGCCGGAATATCGAGGGCCGGATGCTTCGCATCTTCGAGCGCGGTCACGTGATCGAGGACTGCATGGTCACTTGGCTCAAGGGGGCAGGGTTTGATCTTCGCACCCGAAAGGCCAACGGCGAGCAGTTCGGCTTCACCGCCGCCAATGGTCGCCTGCAGGGACATGTCGATGGTGTCATCGTCGGCGGCCCTGAGGGCTTTGCCTATCCCGCCCTTTGGGAGAACAAGTGCCTGGGGTCCAAGTCCTGGCGCGACCTCGAAAAGAACCGCCTCGCGGTCGCAAAGCCGGTCTACGCCGCGCAAGTGGCGCTCTATCAGGCCTACCTCGAACTGCACGAGAACCCGGCGCTCTTCACGGCCGTAAACGCCGACACGATGGAGATCTACACCGAGCTCGTGCCCTTCGACGGCGCTCTCGCCCAACGCATGTCCGATCGGGCCGCGAAGGTGATCACGGCGACCGAGGCGGGGGACTTGCTGCCGCGCAGCTTCACCGACCAGACCCATTTCGAATGCCGGATGTGTGCCTGGCAGGACCGCTGCTGGAGAACCCAACCATGAAACATCCCCTTTCCGTACCAGGTCCCGTCGAGCCCATGGTGGACGCCCGCCATGCCGCCCGGGCGCTGAACCTCCCCTTTCACTACTTCCTAAAGCCAGCCAGTAGGAGGCTTCACAAGATTCCGCACTACCGGATCGGCCGAACGGTTCGGTTTCGGCTCTCTGAATTGCAGGTGTGGTCGACGCGCTTTCGCCAACGACCGAAGAGAGCGGGGGCGAAATGATCGACTTCAACGACGTGGGCGATGCGCCCGAACCCGCGAAGGAGGCGAAGCGAGACGAGATTCGCGCGGAATTGCTTTCGCGGATCGAGTCCGTACTTTTCACGCTCTACCCCGCGGGTAAGAAGCGCAAGGGCATTTTCCGGATCGGGGACGTCCTCGGGAGCCCGGGCGACAGCCTCGAGGTCGTCCTCGAAGGCGAGAAGGCCGGGCTCTGGACCGACCGCGCGACCGGCCAGGGGGGCGACATTTTCGACCTCATCGCGTTACGGATACCGGTAAATGCGGCAACCGACTTCGATCGGGTGCTCGAAGAAGCGGCATCGATCCTCGGCCGCGCGCCCTCTACGTCCCCCAAGAAGGCGAAGTCGAAAGTGGCGACTGATGAGCTGGGACCAGCGACCGCCAAGTGGGACTACCTCGATGCGAGTGGGAGGCTCATTGCCGTCGTCTCTCGCTACGACCCGCCTGGCGGAAAGAAGGAGTTCCGGCCGTGGGACGCACGGCGCCGCAAGATGTCCCCGCCCGAGCCTCGGCCGCTCTACAACCAGCCCGGGATCGCGGCTGCAGGGAACGTCGTGCTGGTGGAAGGCGAAAAGTGCGCTGAAGCCTTGATCGCTCACGGTGTTGTCGCCACCACCGCCATGCATGGCGCGAAGGCCCCAGTTGAAAAGACCGACTGGTCGCCGCTTTCCGGGAAGTCGGTACTCATCTGGCCAGACCGCGACAAGCCCGGCTGGGATTACGCCATGGCTGCTGGACAGGCGGTTCTCGCGGCAGGTGCTGTTTCGTGTGACGTCCTCCTGCCTCCGGAGGACAAGCCTGAGGGCTGGGATGCCGCCGACGCGTTGCTCGAAGGATTCGATGTCTCGGGCTTCCTCGCCGCCGGCCCTCGGATGTGCATCAAGCCCAGTACCGGACTCCCCGCCCAGGACGCAACCGTATGGGCAACCGACGATGCCTTGGCGCTCGCCTTTACCGCGCGCTACGCCGAGGACTGGCGCTACTGCGCCGCGTGGGGCAAGTGGCTCGTCTGGACCGGGACGCACTGGAAGGTCGATGAGACGCTCCTGGTCCATCACCTGATCCGCTCGATCTGCCGCGAGGCCGCCGTGAAGGTCGACTCCCATCGACTGGCTGCGAAGCTCCTTGCGAGCAGCACGGTGGGCGGCGTCGAACGACTCGCCCGCACCGACCGACGCCACGCCTCCACGTCGGAAGAGTGGGATGCCGATCTCTTTGCACTCAACACCCCGGGCGGCGTGGTCAACCTCAAGACCGGCCGACTCCGCCCTCACGAAAGGACTGATCGCATGACGAAAATCGCAACGGCGACACCGCGGGGCTCCTGCCCCCGGTGGCACGCATTCCTGAACGACGTGACCGGCGGCGACACGGAACTGCAGGCCTATTTGCAGCGCATGGTCGGCTACACCTTCACCGGGGCCACGACTGCCCACGCCCTCTTCTTCCTGTACGGCACCGGCGCCAACGGCAAGTCGGTCTTCGTGAACACCCTGTCCACCATCCTTGGGGATTACGCCACCAGCGCGCCCATGGACACGTTCATGGAAGCACGAGGAGATCGGCACCCGACCGATCTCGCCGGGCTCCGGGGTGCCCGCTTCGTCTCGTCGATTGAGACGGAACAGGGCCGACGCTGGAACGAGTCCAAGCTCAAGGCCATCACCGGGGGCGACAAGATCTCGGCGCGCTTCATGCGCCAGGACTTCTTCGAGTACCTACCGCAGTTCAAGCT
>CALFZM010000272.1 GCA_937952235.1 uncultured Opitutia bacterium
CATCTCTGCATGGGGGCCGCCCACGCCCGCCTCATTCTCCGCACCCTGCTGCGGCTTTGCTGCGAACGCGTGGCTCGAATCCACCTCCTCGAGAAGGTCGACCGGACCGAGCACGAGGCGGTTTACGACCGCACGCTCGGCTATGAGATGCTGCGCGTACGCATTGAAGGTCGGGCCGACACCCGTCGGTAGGACGAAGGGAAACGCACGCCGGCGACGGAGCGCAGCCTTCCGAGCGAGGGGCGATGGGCGCAACCCTTCGCAGGGCGCCGCTCCGTCGGCGCCGGTCCGGCACGCCGCAGACTCACAGCCAGCGCTCCAGCCATTCGAAGGCCTCTTCCTGCATCGCCGGCCGGAAGGAATGCGTGTCGTCGTAAAACGTCCCGCGGAACCGCTCCGCGATGCCAGCCTTGGCGTAGATGCGCGCCAGCTTGTCGACCGCCGCCTGCATGCCGGCAAACGGATAGAGCGCGTCGCGCCGGCACTGTTGCACGAGCAGCGCGCCCGGGGCATGCAGCGCCGCGGCGTCGGGGAGGTCCAGTTCGCGGTGCAGCCCGGGCGTGAACACCATCCAGGTATGGCGCAGGTGGTTTCGCAGTTGATGCGAGAACTCCGTCATCCAACCCGTGACGCACGCCGCCTTGATGCGCGGGTCGGCGGCGATCGCCATGGCGGTGCGGAAGCCGCCGCCCGAGAGGCCCGCACAGCCGATGCGCGCCGGGTCGACGTCGGGCCGGCCGAGCAGATAATCGACCGTCCGCATCTCGTCCCAGACATGAATGCCCGGCCAGGTCGCCCCCGTGGCCGTGATCGCCTTGGCGGTGAGGTGCTCGTAGAAGCCACATACGCGATTCACCGCCGCCGTCCATTCCGGCGTGCCCGCCGGGTGCGCGCGCGTCTGCGCAAATGCGTCCCGCACCTCGGGGAACACCCGTCCCGGATCCAGCTCCTCGACGCGCAGGCGCCGTTCGCCGAAGTAGAACGCGTCGATCGCCACGACGACGAAGCCCCGCCGCACCAGTTCCTCCGCCCACGGGCGTCCATAAGTACCCCGGCGAAATTCCGTCAGGAACGCGGGCTCGTCCGGGGATGAAAGGACCTTCTCGTGCCCCCAGGTGTAACGCCCGCTGTGACAGTGCAGCGCAAGCACCGCCGGCCACCGTCGCGCGCCCGCTCCCTTCGGCACCAGCACGCGCGCCGGGATCGCGTAGGCCGGCGTGGCATGGATCCGGACGGTCTCGACCGTGAAACCGTCGCGCTCCTCGCGTCGCAGCGATTCGGACGCCAGGGGCAAGGGGCGCGGATCATAGGCCAGCCGCCGCTTCAGCTCGGTTCGCGCCTCCTCCTTCCATGCCCCCAGGTCACCGGCGCCCCAGCGTGTATCCAGGAACGAGAGACGCGGGGCCTGCGCCCGCGCCAGCTCGGTCATGATCGGGTGGAGATTGGCCAGGTCGGGCAATGGCGGGAGCGGAGGAGGGGCGGAGGAAGTTGGCACAGAAGGAACGGCGGCGCGGCCCGCCGACCCAGCGTCGGCGCCGGCGAGGGGAAGCACAAGCGCGCCGCCCAGCAGCCCGAGCGCTTCGCGGCGGGTGACGGGGCGGGGAGAAACCGGCGGAGGCAGCGCACTCACGTCGCCACCCTGCCCGACCCGGCTTCGGGTCGCGAGCCCCAAGCATCCACGCGACCCCGGCGGGCTTCCCTGAATCAAAACTCCCAGCTCACGCCGAAGCTCGGCAGGATCGGCAACTGTTCGCGGGGTTCCTTCACGTCGGTGACCTGCGTGCCGGCGACCGTCACCTTGTGGTCGAAGCCGAGGTAGTTGAGCCGGTCGTAAGCATTGAACACGTCGACGTACACGCGCAGCTCGCCGCGGCGCAGGACGAAGCGGCGGGTCGCGCGCAGGTCGAGCCGGTGGTAATCGGGCAGGCGCAGGCCGTAGACCGGGCCGTTGGCGGAGACCAGCAGGCGACGCCCGTTGTTGAGCGGGGCGAGCGTGTACACGACATCGGTCGTGGGCCAGCCGGAGCGGTATTGCCAGGCGGCGCTGAACGTCCAGCGCGGGTGGGGCGCGTAGGTGGCGTCGAGGTAGAAGGCGTGCCGCTGGTCCCGCGCGCGGGGCACCCAGCGCCCCGCGATGCGCTCCTCGGTGCGCGCGAGCGCGTAGGTGGCATGCCACTGCAGGCGGCCGCGCCCGCGGCTCGAGAGGATGACCTCCACGCCCCTCGCCCTCCCGCGGTCGGGCGCGAGGCGCACGCGGTCGGACTGCGCCTCGGGGAAGAGATCGTACGGCTGGTCGAGGTTCTCCCACCGCGGCCGGACCCGCGAATGCAGGCGTTCGTACGCCTCGACCCGCAGCGCGAGCCGCGGGCCCAGCGCGCGTTCGAGGCCGAGCACCCGGTGCTCCGCGCGTTCCGCCGGATAAAAGGCGCGTTCGCCATCGGCCACGGCGAGCTCGTGCAGCCCCTGGGCCCGGGCGTGCGCGCCCCAGGCGAAGCGGATCGTCGTCGCGCCGAGCGGCAGTGCAGCGTTGAGCCGCGGCTGCAGTTCCTCGTCGCCGGTGTGGTCGTGCCGGTCGAAACGTATCCCCGGCTCCAGGACAAGACTTCCGGCCACGCGCAGTCTGGCGGAGGCAAACGCCCCGCCGCTCTCGCCCGCGGGCGAGAGCCGGGCGTCGACCCGCTCCGTGGCGACGCCTTGCACGCCGTTGCTCACCGAGGTGCGCTGCTGCGAGAGCGCGTAGTCGTACGCCGCGTCCCCGCTTCGCACCTCCATCCCCGCGCGCAGGATCGCGCGATCGCCGGCCGCGTACGACCACTCGTTCCGCCACGCGATCAGCTCAAGCGTGCGGTCATCGGCGAGCGAAAACGGAAAGCCATCGAGGCGGCCGGTGCCGTGACGGTTCCACGCCAGCCGCGTCCATGACAGCACGCCCTCGCCGCTGAGGCCGGCCCCGAACGCCCCGCGCCAGCGAGCCCACACGTAGTCGCTGTCGTACGTGCTCGAGAGCGACGGGGAGTTGGTGCGGAGATAGCGGAAGCCGTCGCCCGCGTGCAGCACATGCAGCGAAACGGTGTGCGCCGGCACCGGCGCATACTCCACCTTCGCGGTCACGTCATAGTAACGCGGGGAAATGTCGCGGTCCCGATCCGACAGGCGCAGCGCGACATCGGGATAGCCGCGCCGGGCGGCGACGAGCCAGCGGCCCCGATCCCCGGCGAAGCCTCCGCGCCGCAACGCGCCCACGCCGGTGAGGCTGAGGTTCAACGCTGTCCAGGAGCGGGCATCACTCTTGGTCTCCATGGTCAGCACCCCGGCGAGCCGGTCTCCGAACTCGACGCCGAAGCCGCCGGTCGTGAGGTCGAGCCGCTGGATCACGGCCGGATCGACCATTGCGAGCGCGCCGTCGACGTCCTTGAGGTGGAAAGGCTCGATGAGGTCCACGCCGTCGAGCCGCGCGAGCAGTTCGCCGTGCGGCGCACCGCGCACCCAGAACCGGGCCGACACGTCATCGGCCGCGAGCCCGGGCAGCCGGGCGATCGAACGGTAGAGATCGTCCCCGAGCAGCGGCAGCACCTCGAGCTGCTCGGCGGTAAGGGATGCCGCCACGGCAGTGCGGGCATCGGTGACGCCGAAGCGACTTGGCGTCACCACGACTTCGGACAGGCGCAACGGCGGCTCCGCCGCCGCCTGGCCCAGGACGGCGGGGGCGATCAGGAACGCGACCAACGCGCAGATGCGCCGGCCCGCGGTGCGCACGACAGCGGACGAGGACGTCCGCGCTCCCGAGAGGGAAACGCAGCAGCTGGACATGGCCCGAAGGAAGCGCCGGCTGCGCTTGCCTGCAAGGTTGTGGTGCTTCAACTGGAACCATGCGCCCCCGCCTCCTCCTCGCCTCCGCCACGCTGTGCCTTGCCCCGGCAGGCCTTGTGGCCGCCGACCTCGCGCCGCTGCGGCAGGCGCTGACGCTGCATGCCGGCTTCGACGACCGGTTCGACGCTGATTTTTCCAGGGGAGACCGCACCCTCTACCAGGCCGGCGGGGGCACGAGCGGGCCGGCGGTGGCAAGCGAGGCGATCAAGCTCGTCCAGGACGGCGGCCGGTTCGGCGGGGCGCTGCACGTCACGAAGAAGAATCCGGTCCGGCCCTACTTCAAGGGACCGGGCGTCATCGACTACACGTCGGCGAACTGGAGTGGTTCCGTCTCGGTCTGGCTGCGGATCTCGCCCGACGAGGACCTCGAGCCCGGCTACTGCGATCCCGTGCAGATCGTCGGCGGTGACGGGAAGAAGGGATTCATTTTTCTCGAGTGGTCGAAGGACGAAACGCCGCGCCACTTCCGCTACGCGATCCGCCCGCTCTTCGAAATCTGGAATCCGAGAAACATCGACTGGGCCCAGATGACCGATGCGGAGCGCCCGATGGTGCAGGTGAAACGCGCCCCGTTCTCGCGCACGAAGTGGACTCACGTCGTCTTCACCTACGACCGGCTGAACGCCGGAAAATCCGGCGTCGGCACCCTCTACATCGACGGCCAGGACCAGGGTAGCATCAAGGGCTGGGACCTGACCTTCGGCTGGGATCCGGCCAAAGTGCAGCTCGTGCTGGCGGCGGCCTATGTCGGCTACCTCGACGAGCTCGCCGTGTTCAACCGCGCGCTGACTCCGGCGGAGGTGCAGCAGGTTTACCGCCTGCCGCGGGGGATCGCGACGCTGCGGAATTGACGCGAGCTGCGGGCCGGATGACCGCGCTGCGAGGGACGCTCACGCCGGTGTGACCTCCCAGCCGGGACGGTACGATTTCGTGAGCAGGGCGTTGGCGACATCGCTGTTCTTGAACCGCAGGTTGGGGCCGTCCCACTGCAACTGCAGCGGTTCCTTGGCGACGTTGGAGCCGCGCTGCGGCGGCGGCGGGGGCACGGCGCGGGTGGCGATGTTGCCCAGCTGCACCGTCTCGGCGAGCGGACCGGCGTAATCGAAACCATCGGATGTCTTCGTGCCGCCGAGGATCGCGTCGACGAAGCGGTGGTAGTGATTCAGCCCCTTGATGTCCTTGGGATACGCGAAGCCCTTGAATTCATCGAGCGGATACAGGC
>CALFZM010000273.1 GCA_937952235.1 uncultured Opitutia bacterium
TCGCCTTGGCCGGCACCGGCAGCAGGCGCAGTGCCGCCTCGCGGCCGGGCTGCAAAAAGCCGGTGCCACCCGGATCGGCACCTGGCTGGGGCCGAGCCACGATACGCTTACCTACCGGGCCAACTTCCAGCAGCACGCCACCCGTTTGCGCGTGGTGGCCACGGTCCTGAAGCAGCATGGGCTCCGCCTTGGCCTGGAGTACGTTGGCACGCAGCTCCTGCTGGTGCGCGGACGCTACCCGTTCGTGCACACCCTGGCGGAAACGCGCGAGCTGATCGCCGAGATCGGCACCGGCAACGTCGGGCTTGTGCTCGACTCCTGGCACTGGTGGACCGCCGGCGACACGGAAGCAGACCTCCTCAGCCTGACGAAGGAGGACGTCGTCAGCGTCGACTTGAACGACGCGCCCAAGGGCATCCCGCGCGAGCAGCAAAAGGACAACGAGCGCGAGCTGCCCGTGGCGACCGGCGTGATCGACGTCGCGACCTTCCTGACGGCGCTGGTGCGCATCGGTTATGACGGACCCGTGCGACCGGAGCCGTTCAACAAGGCGCTCAACGCGCTGGAAAACGACCCCGCCTGCGCCAGCACCTCCGCGGCGTTGCACCAGGCCATGGCCCTGATCCGGGCATAACCTGGGAGCGCGGCCGTCCCCGGCCGCACCGGCTTCCCTTTCGCACGCCACGGCTGCGGCCGAGCGCAGCCCGTTGGATGGGCGGTGCCGGGCGTGGGACCCAGGTCGCTTCACTCCACCGGAACCGGACCCTCGAGGACCAGCCGGATCGCATCGAGCCGCAGCCGTGCGTCTGCAATCGCACTCCGGGTGCGCCCGAGCTGTTCCTGCGCCAGCGCGATCTCCTCGGCGCGCACGTGGTCGTTGACCTTCTTCAGGTCGACCAGCCGCTGCCACTCGGCGGAGAGTTCGGTGCCCGCCCGCACGAGCGCGGCGTCCTTCAACCCGCGGCTGCGCTCCTCCGCCCGCTCGGCTGCAAACCCCAGGAGCGTTTTGAGCAAGCCGGCGTTGAAGCCGGGTTGCTCCAGGAAACGGTGCAGGTCGGCGTCCTCGACGTCCTCCGCCAGCCCCGCTGCAGCGCGCGCGGACGTGAGATCATGGCCGCGCACGTCGACGACCACGCGTACCGGCACGGGCGCGAGGAACCGGTCCACGTGCCAGCGCGTCTCGGCCACCGTCTCGAGCACGTACACGGCCTCCAGCAGCAGATTCGGCTGCTTCGCGGCCACGTACCCGAATGCGGTCGTGCCGGCTTTCGACTCCAGCAGGAGGTCGATGGCATCGGCGACCAGCGGATGGTCGGCCGACAGGAACCGGATGTCCTCCCGCGCGATCGCCCGCGCCCGCTGGAAGGTCGCGAGCATGCCGTCGGCCGGAATCGAGGGAAACCCCTCGATGTAGGCATGGCTCGGGTCCAGGAACACGTCGCCCTCCTCGTGGTCGCGCACGCGCACGCCGAAGTGGTCGAGCAGGTCGACCAGGAAACGGCGCAGCGCCACATCGTCGTCGGCCGCCCGGATCCGCGCGATCACGCCCTCGGCCACCTCCCGGTTGAAGGAATTCAATTCGAGCAGCCGGTCGCGCCCCTCCCGCAGCCGCGCCGCCAGCTCCGCATGGAAGGCGGCGGTCTCGGCTACGAACGCGTCGAGTTCCGTCCGGTGCACCGACCCGCCACCGCCGTACGCAACCGCCAGGTCGAGCAGCCGCGCCTTGAAACGCTCCTCGTATTCCCGCCCGCCGTGCAGCGGAGTCTCGAACGCGTCCAGCCCGCGGTGATACCACTCGACCACCGCCTCCTCCGCGCTGCCCGCGACATACGGCACGTGCAGGCGGATCGCCTCCGTCTGGCCGATCCGGTCGAGCCGCCCGATCCGCTGCTCGAGCAAGCCCGGATTCAGCGGCAAGTCGAAAAGGATCAGATGGTGCGCAAACTGGAAGTTGCGCCCTTCGCTGCCGATCTCGGAGCACATCAGGAGCTGCGCGCCATCCGGCTCGGCAAACCACGCGGCATTGCGGTCGCGCTGCACGAGCGGCATGCCTTCGTGGAAGAGCGCCGACTTGATCTTCGCCTTCTCCTGCAGCGCGGTTTCCAGCGCGAGCAGCTTGCGCTGCGACTTGCAGATGAGCAGGACCTTCGCCTCGCGGTGCCGCTGGAGGAAATCGACCAGCCACGCCGTGCGCGGATCGTCGCGGAAGGAATAGCGCACGACCTCCTCCTGGCCCGTCTCCTCGGCGCGCAGCTCGCGGGCGATCCGGGCGAGCAGCGTCACATTGCCCTCCGCCGGCAGCGGCGCCGGCTGGAACCGCCGCGGCGGAAAGCCCGCCATGGCGGCGCGGGTATTGCGGAAGACGACGCGGCCGGTGCCATGCTGGTCGAGCAGCGTCTGCAGCAGGCCTTCCCGCGCACCCGGCGCTCCGCGATCGAGCGCGGCGAGGTGCGTGGCGAGGCGCTCCGGGTCGCGGCGAAAGATCTTCGCGAGGCTCGACCGGTCCTTCGCGGTCAGCGGACGTTTTTCGACGATGCGGTCCGCGATCGCGGCCACGCGGCCAAATTCCTCCGCCTCCCGTCGAAACGTCGCGAGGTCATCGTACCGGTTGGGATCGAGCAGCCGCAGCCGGGCGAAGTGTCCCTCGAGCCCGAGCTGCGTCGGCGTCGCGGTCAACAAAAGCAGACCGGGAGTGCGGGCGGCCAGGTCCTCGACGAGTGCGTACTCGCGCCCAGGCTGGCCGGGCGCCCACGCGAGATGGTGCGCCTCGTCCACGATGACGAGGTCCCAGCCGGCCGCGACCGCCTGCTCCCGCCGGCTGTCCGCCGCCGCGAGGAAAGTCACGCTGCACAGCGCAAGCTGCGCGGCGTGGAATGGGTTTTGTCCCGGGTCGCTCTGCTCGAGGGCGAGGCACCGCGCCTCGTCGTAGATGCTGAACCAGAGGTTGAATCGCCGGAGCAGTTCCACGAACCACTGGTGCGTCAGCGACTCTGGGACCAGGATCAGCGCCCGGCGCACCTTGCCGACCGCCAGCAGCCGCTGCAGGATCAGGCACGCCTCGATCGTCTTGCCCAGGCCCACTTCGTCGGCGAGCAGCACGCGCGGGATCTGCCGCCGCGACACCTCGTGCAGGATGTAGATCTGGTGCGGGATGAGTTGGAGGCGGCCGCCGAGGAAGCCGCGCACCTCGGACTGCCGGATCCGCGCCTGCATCTCCAGGGCCCGCAGCCGGAGGTCGAACACCTCGCCCTCGTCGACCTGTCCCGCGAGCAGGCGCTCGGGAGGCAGGCTGACGCTCGTGACGTCGGAAACGGCGTCTTCCCGCACCCGCCGGCCACCGCCCACGTAGACCAGCAACCCGCCCTCCTCCTCGACCGCCTCGACGACGAACGCCGCGCCCTCGCGCCCCGCGACGGTGTCGCCGACCCGAAACTGCACCCGCTGCAGCACGCTCGTGCCCAGCGCGTAGAGCCGTTTCTCGCCCGTGGCCGGAAAGGCGAGGGCGATCCGCCGTGCCGCCGTATCGACCTGCGCGACGACGCCAAGCCCCAGTTCGGGCTCCCGTTCACTGACCCATCGCTGACCGACGACCACGGACGACATGCGGCAGGGAGGCGCGGGCGGCGGGGTATTTCAACCGCGAAGGGATGAAAACGCACCTCCGGTTCCCCAGTCGCTGGCTAGAGCGCCTTCCAAGTGAAATCGCAGCCGATCAGGGCGGGATCCTAAACGCAAAGACGCGAAGGAGAGCAAAGACTCGCGAAGGAAAGCGTGGCGAAACTTCGCGTTCCGATGCGACTTTGCGTTTAGGTTTGGGCTACAGAATGATCGTTCTGCTCATACGGAATGATGCCGTTGCGGTGGAGCCGCCTGTCCCCAGGCGGCTGACGTGCGATGTCCCGGACCGCAGCGGCTCGAGGGACACCGGTCCCCCATTGCAGGGCGGCCGTTTTGATGGCTGGTTTGAAGGCCAACGGCAGCCGAGGGTGACATCGGGGAGACGGTGCGCCTTGCGGCCCCTCAAAGCCGCCTGGGGACAGGCGGCTCCACCTCAAGCACGGTTCAAGGCCTCGCCCGCTGGAACTCCGACTTGAAGTCGCCCAGGCTCGACCAATAGAGCCGCTTGCCCAGGTCGACTTCGGCCGTGGCCACGCTGCCCCACTCCTTCGCCTGCGCCAGCACCCGGCCGTCCTGCCCATACACGGCCGAGATCATCCAGTCGGCCGACGCGTCCGTGTGCGTGCTGCTCACGATGTACACATGGTTCTCGCTCGCCCGCGCCGCGGCCAGCAGCGGGTTGCAGCCCATGACGGGAAACGCGATCACCTCCGCGCCGCGATTGCTCAGCTCCCGCGCCACTTCGGGAAAGAAGCCGTCGTAGCACACCATCAGCCCGATCCGACCCAGCGGCGTATCAAACACCGGATACTCATGACCGGGCGTCAACCCGCCCTCGATCTCGCCGCGCGGCAGGCAGACCTTGCGGTACTTGCCGACGATCGCACCGTCCGGGCCGATCAGCACCGCCACGTTGTAGATCAGGTGATCCACGCGCTCGATGAGCCCGGGCACGAGGTACAGTCCGTGGCGCTGAGCGAGTTCGCCGAAGAACCGCGTCGAAGGCCCGGGAATGGGCTCGGCGACATCGAAGTACGAAGCCCCGCCGCCGAGCGTAAGCGCCTCGGGCAGCACCACCAGGTCGGCTCGCTGCCGCGCCGCCTCCGCGATCGGTGCCACGAACGCCTGCCGCCGTTCCTCGATCGTCTTCGCCGTGCGGGGCACGAAATGCACCGCGCTGAGCCGCACGGTGCGGGGCGGCGGCGCGGGGACGGCGGCGAGCGTCACGTCGGCCCACTCGACGCTGGCGCGCGGCACCCAGCGAAACTCGAGTTCGACGATCGCCTGCGCGGCCTGCGACGGCACGCGATAGACGCTGCCCACCTCGGTCCAACCGCGGGCGTCCGCGGGGCCGTCGAGCGGAAACTCCGGTTCCGCCCGCGGGACCGCGCCCGGCCGGTAGCTCGCCGGCGACGGTTCGTCATGGTTCACCGGCCGACCCTGGGCATCGCGCCAAGATATCCGCACCACGGCCGAGCGGCGTCCGTCGGTGCTCGTGACCCGGCGGTGCGAGCTGAACCGGTAATACTGGCCGCCCGTGACGGGAAACGTCCGCCGCCAATGGCCGATCAGCCCTTCACGCGCATCGGTCGCGATGACCAGGCTCCCGTTGCCCCGCGGTCCACCCCGCGGGTCGTATCGAAACTGCGGGGCGATCTCCTCGCGCGGCGCGCGGTGGGTCCAACCCTCCGGAACCGGCGCGGCGTCCCCGGCTCCGGTTCGGGCCGCCGGCAGCAGGAGCAGGCAGAGCAGCGCGAGGAACCGTACGGGGGCTCCGGGCGCGCGTCCGGGCACGGCCGAGGCGGCCATCGTGCGCCCGGGAACGGCCGCGCTCCCAGGGAGGCACGCCTGCCGGGCCGGGACCGTGTCCGCGCGGTTCATCGCGTCCAGTTGCGATTGCCGACGTCCGCGAGCGGGATGCACGCGTCCCAGCGGCCGGGCACCGGATCGTAATGGAGCACGTTGCGGCCCACGGGCTCGGAGGTGAAATACCCGGTGACGGCGAGCTCGCGCAGCAGGGCGAAGAACGGCTTGTCGCGCCCCAGCACGTCGTCCTGGCCGGCGGCGTCGAGCGCCGTGAACGCGCGCGCGTGGCGTTCCCGCGCCATGGCCTCGATGTCTTTCACGCCGGTGGCGAAGAGGAAGCGTTCGTCGGCGGTGAGGAACTCGCCGTACATCAGATCGACGAAGGCCGGCACGCCGACGTCGAGCGCGCCGGGCGTCTCGGTGCGCGGGAGGATGCGCTCGACCGCGGCGCTGACGGTCTGGAACTGGCTGGCATCGAGGTGGCGCCGGCCCGCCGGCGCGGCGGCGGGGGCCTGCGCCCGCAGCACGCCCGCCACGATGGAGGGGGAGAGGGCGGCGCCCAGCATGAGCGCGGCGCGCGCCAGCGCCTCGCGGCGCGACAGGAGGGTGGAGTCGGCGGGGACGGGGGCAGTCGGCATGGCGGCGGGCTCCAGGTTCAGAGGTTGAGCTTCTTCATCTCGCCCACGGCGTGGTCGCAGGCGCGGGCGGTGAGCGCCATGTAGGTGAGCGACGGGTTGACGCAGGAGTTCGACGTCATGCAGGCGCCGTCGGTCACGAAGACGTTGGGCGACGCGTGCACCTGGTTCCAGGCGTTGAGCACGGACGTCTTCGGGTCGCGGCCCATGCGGGCGGTGCCCATCTCGTGGATGCAGAGGCCGGGGGCGCTGACGTCGTCGAAGGGCGTGATCTCCTTCAGGCCCGCGGCTTCGAGGATCTCGACCGCGGCCGCCTTCATGTCCTTGCGCATGTTGAGCTCGTTCTCCTTCCACTCGCAGTCGAACGTCACGGTGGGCTGGCCCCAGCGATCGCGGAGGTTGTGATTCAGGTACATCCGGTTCTCGTGATACGGCAGGCATTCGCCCCAGGCGCCGAACCCGAAGCGCCAGGGGCCGGGGGCGACCAGGTCGGCTTTGAACTTCGCCCCGAAGTGGCTCAGCTCCTTCACCGGCCGCGCCCAGTCGGTCCGGCTGGCGCTGCCCTGGTAGCCGAAGCCGCGCAGGTAGTCCTTCTGCTTCGTCTTCGCGTCGAGGTTGCGGAAGCGCGGGATGTAGATGCCGTTGGCGCGCGCGCCGCGGTAGTAGCGGTCGTTGAAATCGTCGCTGATGCCGGACGCCCCGACCTTGAAGTGGTGGTCCATCAGGTTGTGCCCGAGTTCGCCGCTGTCGTTGCCGAAGCCGTTGGGGAACCGGGTCGACGACGAGTTGAGCAGGATGAACGTCGAGGCGACGGCCGAGGCGCAGAGGAAGATGACGCGGGCGTGAAACTCGATCACCTCGTGGGTCTCGGTGTCGATCACGCGCACGCCGGTGGCGCGGCCCTTCGCCGGATCGTAGAGGAGCTGGTTGACGATCGAGAAGGGTCGCAGGGTCAGGTTGCCGGTCGCGGCCGCGGCGGGCAGCGTCGCGGCGTTGCTGCTGAAATAAGCGCCGTACGGGCAGCCGCGGATGCAGCGGTTCCGGTACTGGCAGCTCCCGCGGCCGTTGTGCGGCACGGTGAGGTTGGCGACGCGGCCGATCGTCATCACCCGGCCGAGTTTCTCCTGCATCCGGCGCTTCACGTGCAGTTCGAGGCAGTTCATCTCCATCGGCGGGAGGAACTGCCCGTCCGGCAACTGCGCGAGGCCTTCCTTCTGGCCGCTGATGCCGGCGAAGCGCTCGGCGTAGTCGTACCAGGGCGCGAGGTCGGCGTAGCGGATCGGCCAGTCGACCGCCACGCCCTCCTTCAGGTTGGCCTCGAAATCGAGTTCGTTGAACCGGTACGACTGCCGGCCCCAGAGCAGCGAGCGGCCGCCGACGTGGTACCCGCGCATCCAGTCGAAGCGCTTGTCCTCACTGTAGGGATTGTCGACGTCGTCGACGAACCAGTGGGCCGAGGCCGGATGCGTGGTGTAGCCGGTGCGGTTCTGCTTCTGCTGCCGGGCGAGCGCGGCTTGGTTGACCTTGTTGCGGCCGGCGAACTCCCAGCTCTCCTTCATCGCGGTCGGGTAATCGCCGTGCTTCACGTCGCGCCCCCGCTCGAGCACGAGGGTCTTGAGCCCTTTCTCGCACAGCTCCTTGGCCGCCCAGCCGCCGCTGATGCCGGAGCCGACTACGATTGCGTCGAACGTGTTCTGCCGGGTGCCGGCACCTTGGAGATTCGCCATGGGGTAAGGGGAAAGGTGAAGGGAAACCCCGAGGGTGACGGGTTTCAGCCGGCGATCAAGGCTGGCGCGGCAGCGAGCGGGTCACCCAGTTGGCCGTCAGCGTCGCGTAGATCGCGGCGAGCAGCGAGCGGTCGTCCTTCACGTCGTAGTCGAGCGACCAGATCATGATGCCGCCGAGCCCCTCATCGAGGACGTACTGCGCCTTGGCGCGGATCGTCGGGAGACCGTTGTACCAGATGGTGCTGCCGGCCTGGTCCGCGTGTTCGGCGCCCGGATACGTCGTCACGATGCCGGCGTAGGTGTAGCCGCGCTTGCGAAACGCCTCGCCGAAGCCGTAGCCGTAAAACGGCACGCCGAGCACGGCGCGGTCGCGCGGCACGCCGCGCTGCAGCCAGTACTTCACGCTGTTGCGCGCGAGGTCCATCGAGGCGTGCTGGCCCGGTCGTTCGGGCGCCCAGTGCCCGGCGCCGTCGTAGGCCATGATGTTGATGAAGTCGAAGAGCGGCAGCACGTCGTCCGGCACCCGCGCCCCGCCGTAGCCCTGCGACAGCGCCGCGGTGAGCAGCTTGCCGTGCGGCCGGAGCGCGGCGGAGAGCTCGCGGATGAACGGACCGTAGTCCGCGTTGATCGCCGGGCCCTCCAGGTCGACATCGAGTCCGTCGAGGCCGTGGCGCACCGCATAGGCCGCGAGCTGGCGGGCGAACGCCGGCCCGGCGTCGCGATAAAAGCCGGCCGCGTCGGCGAGCTG
>CALFZM010000274.1 GCA_937952235.1 uncultured Opitutia bacterium
GCCGGCTGCTCGCCGAGGCGAGCGGCCAGGCGCAGGTCGTGGCGGCCTGGCAGGAAGAGGCGCCCGCCAGCCGGCGGCTCAACGCCAACAGCGTCCACGGGCTCAACCAGCCGCAGCACGGCGTCCTGCTCTACGACTTGAATTCCGGCGGGGCCGGCGAAGTCGGCTTCGCGGCGCCGTTCGAGCGGCGCGACAAGACTCCGCTGCGGTGCGACTTCGTCGCCATCGACTTCGCCGCGATCGCGGCGGGCCACGCCGCGCAGGCCGCCGCCAACGCCGCGGGTGGTATCCGGAGTCCGAACACGCTCGCCGGCGAGCTCGCCAACACCGTCGCGCACGAGCTGGCGCACGCCTGCGGGGTGTCGCACCACGGCGACCGCGAGAGCTCCAGCCCGACGCGCCAGCTCGAGGCCGCGCACGTCGCCCCGCGTTATCGCGTGGTCGGCGCCGATGGAATCGAGATCTCCGCCCGTCCCTTCGAGCTTCGCGGCCAGGTGGCGGGCGACGACAGCCGGTCGAGCGGCGATCTCCAGTGCATCATGTGCTACCCGAATTTCTACACCTGGCGCCTGTCGGCCGTGCGCGGGCAGGGTTACCTCTGGCGCGCGCTTCTCCCGCTGCCGACGGGTACGACGCTCTGCACCGGCCGCGACGGCGCGACGGCCAACGCCGTCTTCGGCCCCGCCGCCGCCGGCCGCGGCAATTGCCGCGCCAAGGTGACGATCCGCGACGCGGCGAATTGATTCGCGGCGCGCCGCCGTCGCCGTCCGCCGGAACTTGGGAACGCAATCGTCGCCGTCCGCCGGAACCGTGGAGCCCAATCGTCCCCGTCCGCCGGAATGTGGGAAAGCAATCGTCCTCGTCCGCCGGAATGTGGGAACGCAATCGTCCCCGTCCGCCGGAACCTGGGAGCGCGGACGTCCCCGTCCGCATTCCGCTTCCGGACGGAGCGGGACGTCCGCACTCGCCACCCTCCGGGCCGCGCGCTACGCGTGCATCACCTGGCCGCCGTCGATGTTCAACGTCTGGCCCGTGATGTTGGCCGCGTGCTCCGAAGCGAGGAAGACCGCCATCGCGGCGAACTCCGCCGGCGTCTGCCACCGGCCGAGCGGAGCGATCTTGCGAATCTTCTCCTCGGCCCACGCGGCGTAATCCTGCCGCTGCGCCTCCGGCAGTCGCTGCTGGCCGGCCGCCCACACGGACTGGTTGAGGTCCGTGCGCACCATGCCGGGTGCGAGCGCGTTGGCCCGCACGCCATAGGGCGCGAGGTCGCGGGCGGCGACCTGCATGAAGTTGATCAACCCCGCCTTCGCGGCGCTGTAGGGAGGATCCGTGGGCGAGCCGACCTGCCCGGCGACGGAGGTGATGAACAGCAGCGAGCCACGCCGGCGCTGGGCCATCGCGGGAGCGAAGGCGTGAGCCGCGACGGCCGCGGCGACGAGGTTGATCTCGAGCACGCGGGGCCAGTCCGACGGCTCCAGATTCCAGAACGGAAATCCGAACTTTCCCGAACCGGCGCCGACGGCGAAGACGAGGTGGTCGACCTCGCCGCAGGCGCGGGCGAATGCCTGGACCGCCGGGTAGGACGTGGCGTCGCCCGTGACGATGTCGCCGGCGCGGCGGAGGGGTGCCGGCTGCGGCTCGCGGTCGAAGCCGAACACGCGGCAGCCCTCGGCGAGAAACCCCTCCGCAATCGCGCGACCGATGCCTTTGGCGCCGCCGATCACGGCGACGGTCTGCCCGACCAGGTTCAGTTGCATGCAGCGGCGGCGCGGTTGTCCGCCAGGAGGGCGTTCATTTCTTCTTCGGCATCCAGTCCTGCGCCTTCTCGATCGCCGCGAGGGTGCCGAGCGGAGCGTAATTCTCCGGGACCATGCCGTGACGCGCCATGTAGCGGAGGATGCGGAGCATGTTCACGATCTGGTTCTTTTCCTGCTCGAGCCGGGCCTTCGGCATCGCTTTCACGCCGGCGGCGTAGGCCTCGAACTGCGGCAGCACGGCGCGCTCGGTCGCGGCGTCCTTCTCGTAGATGAGCGATTCGGCGAGCCGGATCATCTGCTGGTACGGATCGGCCTTGAGGGTGGCCGCGTCGGCGCGGATCTCCGCCGCGATCTGGCGCCGTTTCGCGAGCGTGGCCTCGGGTGAGAGCGCGCCGTCGGTCCCGCCCTCCGCGGCGCGCGGCGGCAGCGGGCGCACCCAGATATTGCGGAAACGGACGGGATTGCCGTGGTCCTGCAGCTTGAGCGGACCCTTCTCCGGCATCGGCCCGACCTTGCTGCGGCGCAGGTGGCCGCCGGGGCCCTCGAGCGGCGTCTGGTCCTGCAGGAGCACGCCGTTGCAGAAGACGGTGACGTAACCGGGGTCGACGACCTGGCCGTCGCGGTAGATCGGGCGGCGGAACACGATGTCGATCGTCTGGTACTCGCCCGGCGGATGCAGCGCGTTCGCGAGCGGCGGGTTCACGCCATAGTACGAGCCGGCGAAGCCGTCCGCGTACGTCGGGTTGTTGTAGTTGTCGAGCACCTGCACCTCGACGAGCCCCATCAGGAAGATGCCGCTGTTGCCGCGGCCCTGGCTTTCGCCCTGCACCTGCTTCGGCGCGGCCCACTCGACGTGCAGCTGCACGTCGCCGAAGTGCTCCTTGGTGCGGATGTAGCCGGATTTCGGCACGCACTCGAGCGCGCCATCCTTCACGATCCACTTCGTCGGCTGCGGCGGGCCTTCCTTCGTGTCGGCCTCCCACCGGGCCAGCGCGGCGGCCGTGCCGTCGAAGAGCACGATGGCGTCGGACGGCGGGCGGCCGGGCTTGTCCTGCGTGCTGACCGTGGCGGGTTCGACGCGCTTCGGCTGGGGCCGGTTGCGATCGTGGATGGACCAGGGGTGGGTGGCGTCGGGCGGCTCGCCGTAAAACGGCGGCGTAGCCGACGCGACGGCGGCGTGGCCGGCAGTGACCAGGAGGGCGAGCGGCGCGAGCGTGAGAACGAGGGGGCTGATTTTCATGACGACCGGCGAGGGGGTGTTGGGCCGACACGGAGGCGTGGCGGGTGCAGGCCATGGAACGGGCCGGGCGTCGCGTGGCAACGGGGAATACCGCGGTCCCGCGCGGACCGCGTTTTCCGGTTGTGGCCGCCCCGGCGGCGGCGTGGAGTGCGGCACCGCCTTCCCCGGTGCCGCCGTCGCCGCCCAATCTTCTCTGGATCCTCACCACGCAGTGGCGCGCGCAGGCCTGCGGGTACGCGGGCGACCCGAACGCCCGGACCCCGCACCTCGACGCGCTCGCGGCCCGCGCCATCGAATACACGCAGGCGGTCACGCCGCATCCGTTCGGCCCCTTCGCGCGCGCCGCCCTGCTCACCGGCGTGGCTTCGCCGGAGAATGGCGTCATTGACTATTACGATCCGCTGCCCGCCGGCGCGCGGACGGTCGCGCACGGACTCGCGGCGCGGGGGTATCGCACCGCCTTCGTCGGCAAGTGGCACCTTGCGGCCCGCGACCGGGCGGCGCCGCTGGTCGGCGAAGCGCACGCGCGGATGGTGGTGCCGCCGGAAGCGCGCGGCGGGTTTTCCCGGTGGGAGGGATTCGAAGGCGGCTTCCTGCTCAACGACCCCTGGCTGCATGGCACCGAGCTGCCGGAGCCGGTGCGTTTCACCGGCTACCAGAGCGACGTGCTCGTCGACCGCACGCTCCCGCTGCTGCGACAGCCCGCGCCCTGGTTCACGCTGCTGAGCCTCGAGGCGCCGCATCCGCCCTACGGGGCGCCGAGCGCGGGGATCGCACCGCGAGACCCGGCGGAGATCACGCTTTCCGCCAACGTGCCGCGCGGCGGCGCGGTCGAAACCCGCGCCCGGCGCGAGCTCGCCGGCTACCATGCCCACATCGAGGCGACAGATCGTGCGCTGGGACGGCTGCTCGCGGCGGTGGATTTGGACCGCACCGTCGTGGTCTTCACCTCGGTGCACGGCGACCTGCACGGGGCGCATGGCCGGTTTCGCAAGGGCTGGCCGTACGAAGAGAGCGTGCGCGTGCCGCTGCTCGTGCGCGCCCCGGGGGAGGCGCCGCGGCGGAGCGCGGCGGCGGTTTCGCTGCTCGACCTGCCGGCGTGGGCGCTCGCGTGGGCTGAGGGCCGGCATCCTCGGCCCGAAGGCGACGGCCGCGCGATCTCGATGCCCTCCGTGGTCGCTCTGCCCGACCAGTGCGATCGTGTCTGGCGTGGCTGGCGAACTCCCCGGCGCAAGCTGGTGCTCTCGGCCGACGGCCAGCCCTGGCTGGCCTTCGACCTCGAGCGCGACCCGCTCGAAGCCCGCAACCTCGCCGGGGATCCGGCCTGGCGGGAGGAAATTGCCGCGCTGGAAACGCGCATCGCGGTACGTTAGATGAAATTTATCGATCGGGGAGCTGGTCGGAAGGCGCTGCTCCGCCAGCATCGCGGCCGCGAAGAAACGCAGGCCTCCGAAAGCGGCGATGCGTTGCTTGAAGTCGCTTTGGGAGACCTCGGCATGCCCGGCTGAGGCTTTGGACAGGATGGACAGGATTTTCAGGATGGATGGATCGAGCGTTCAGGTCCGGACAGGGGAATCGGAGCAGGCCACGCCTGAGGTTCTCATCCTGAAAATCCTGTCCATCCTGTCTCCACCCCGATCCCGGTGCGGTCGGCGCGGCAAGCGCTCCGGTTCCAACGTACGTGAGCATGGAATGACCCGGTTCGGGCTTTGGACAGGATGAACAGGATACACAGGATGGACGATCGAGCGTTCAGGTCCGGACAGAGGAATCGGAGCAGGCCACTCCTGAGGTTCTCATCCTGAAAATCCTGTCCATCCTGTCTCCACCCGATGCTGGCGCGGTCGGCGCGGCGAGCGCTCCGGTTCCAACGTACGTGAGCATGGGATGACCCGGTTCGGGCTTTGGACAGGATGAACAGGATTCACAGGATGGACGATCGAGCGTTCAGGTCCGGACAGAGGAATCGGGGCAGACCAGGCCTGAGGTTCTCATCCTGAAAATCCTGTCCATCCTGTCTCCACCCCGATGCTGGCGCGATAGGCGCGGCAAGCGCTCCGGTTCCAACGTACGTGAGCTTGGAATGCCCGGTTCAGGCTTTGGACAGGATGGACGGGATTCACAGGATGGAAGGCTCGAGCGCAGGTCCGGACAGAGGAATCGGGGCAGACCAGGCCTGAGGTTCTCATCCTGAAAATCCTGTCCATCCTGTCTCCAGCCGATCCCGGTGCGGTCGGCGCGGCGAGCGCTCCGGTTCCAACGTACGTGAGCATGGAATGGCCAGGTTCAGGCTTTGGAC
>CALFZM010000275.1 GCA_937952235.1 uncultured Opitutia bacterium
TTTCCACACGCAGGGGCGAAAAAATCCGGGCCGGTATGCGCTGATCGCCATCGAGGATCGATCCTATCGCCGAACGCGTATCGGCGGCGAAAGAATTTTGGCACGAAGTACGGACGAGCCGCAGAGGGTTCGATTGCGCAGGCGGTCTCACGACACCAGATGCGGCAGGTGTTCGAGGATCACCGCGCCGGGCAAATGAGAAAAAGGGGGATTGTGGATCTCGAAGCCGTAACCACGTGAAGCGAGGTCGATACCGCAGTCTACCGGAATTCCGGTAGGTATTGAGCTTCCGCTCCCAACTGCTCCGTGACATCCCCGATGGTTTATTGCCCCACCGCATGAAGATTCGAATGTATGGTTTCGAGTGGCAGCTGACAGGACCCGTGAAGATCGACGATCTGTACGGGCTGCTGCGGCAGAAGTCGCAAAGGCAATGCGCCCTTTTGGGGAGAATGGTTGAGGACCCCGAATCGATCGGAGGAAAGGGGGTCACTGAGGTGATTTGTCTGACAAAAAATCAGTCATTCACCTCGCCACGGGGTTCCAAAGTGCGTGCTGGAGACTACTGGATCGGACTGATCCTGAAAATTAGAAGTATCAAGGCGTTCTGCGCACTGCAGTCCGATGGGAAGAAAGTGACGCTGGCCGCTCAACACCTCGGGAAGGGACAGGCGGCCGCAGATGTAAACTTCTTTATCGTTAACGGCGCATCGGCGCGGGGGCTCTACCTGCATTACCACCAATCGACCTGGGTCGACACCTTCTGCCGGATCTGTCGTGACACTCATGGTGCTGAAATAATCCGGAGGACTGAGGCTGCAAAAGAGCTGTCGGAGAAGCAGGACTGGCCACGTGAAAAGTGGGCGAGCGAGCGGAAGAATCTGCTCGGGAATCTGAAATACACGATCATGGTGCGTCCAAGCGCACTCCCGGAACTCGCGAAGCAGCTCACGCGCATCAAGAACGTAACGGTCGAATTCATCGAGGACGAGCATTCGAAGTCGAAATATCTGCCGCTCGCGGCAAATCCTCGCCGGGTGTCACATCGCCTCGTCTATGGAAAACACAAAGGCGGAGAGCTGAAGGAAATCAAAGAGGGGATTTGCGAGCTCGTGAAAGAACGGGTTCTTCGCAAGGTGAGGGTGGAAGGGATGTTGCCCGGCGACCTCGAGCAGGTGTTTGAACTCGAAGGAAATTACGATTCCTTTGGGGATTTCTTATTCAACGAGGTTATCGACGACGTCCAAGTCGACTTCGATAATCTCGAGGCTAGCCTTGTCGGCTCACCCATGATCAAACGCTTGCTGGAGGCGGCATGCACGGAATCAATCAAAAATCGGCTCGAACCGAGCTGACGGGCGTCACAGGGCCGGTAGCCATCTGGCTCGGCTCCTCACTCGGGGCCGCTGTTATCGCTGCGGCGGCTGAAATGGTGTTGAGTGGAGCGGTGCACCCTATCGTCGAGAAGTTTCGCGGGAATCTTTTCAGCGGTTTCGTGAGCATGGGCAGCGTCCTCCTGGCAATGAAGACGTTCATCGTCGTTCGCCTGCAGGAGAAGCTGTATTCGAAAGAGCGGTACGTGAAGCTCTATCGAGAAAACAACGATGGGTCCATCGATAATCTCTACGCGCCGTTGCGGAATCTAAGCGATTTCTTCATCGTGAGTGTGATCGCGTGTGTCGCGGCCGGCATAATTCAGATTGCCGTGGGTGGTGAAATAAATGGCCCCTGGCGCGTCGGCATTGTCGTTGGGCTCACAATTGGAGGCCTTGTGATGCTTGTTTCCTCCTGGTGGCTCCTTCGTCAGAATCTGCGCTGCTATTTTGAGCATCTCGAGCGGGAGATCAAGGAAGAGAAGCGTAATGCCGCAGAGGTGGTCGGGTGATTGCGCAGCTCGCGACTGCTATTGGGCTGTAGCCATATCGTGAATACGCTGTGAGTACGTACTTTAACGACCAATACATGGCGAGTGAGATGGAGTAGTATGGCGGAATGCGCCTGTCGCGCACGGTGCTCGGGTGCGTGACATTGAGAGCGCTCGTGTATTTGGGATAATTGAAGTTTCACTTCATCTCGTCGACTGGCACTCGATCACCTCGACGCCTCGAATCTCGCAGATTTAAGGCGGCATCGGTCCAGTTTATCCTCAACGCCCAATTGCAGGAAATCCCGTGCGAAAGTCTGCATCCAACGTCGACTCTGGAAACCATTCGTCCCAGAGTTCCGAGTGAGGAATCGCCAGTCGTCGCACGAGTTTCGCGAGCCCACTCTCGGTGCAGAATCGGAAGTGAGACACTTCGAACGTCTGGAAAAACTCCCGCTGCTCAACGAGCGTGAAGCGCTGGTCGCGATAAATGTCGCACTGGTTGACCGGAGTCGGTTCGCCTTCCATTTCGCCGCTTTCGCCATACTTCACTGCCCAAAGCGTCTGGTCCGGTACTACGACCACGGGAAGGCAGATCGTGAACGTCGGATTTGCAACGCTGTCCCCGACCGGTTCTCGCGGCCGACTAGCGGCGCTTTTCGCAATCGTAGCGGCGTGAGCGACGGCCTGAGACCAGGGATCGTACAATTCCGAGTCATTGGTAAGCGCGTAGCCGTCATTGATCGCACCCGATTTCGTCGGTCCTTTCGGAGGCCTCAATTTTCCAACGCTCTTTCCTACGAACTCCGATTTTGGAAAGACGGCCGAATTCCTCACTGGAATCGTTACCGAGATGCCGCCGGTGCGGGAGGTTTCTTTTCGCTCGAGGACGCCTCTGCCCCAAACGATGATGTCGTGCCTTGCCTCTCGAGCGATTCGGTCGCAACCGCAGACGACCACGGGGGAAAGGCTGAACACGTTCTTGCATTCGATCGCCAGTCGCACGGCCAGAGCCCCTCTGCCGATCTCGAACGAGAAATCGTATTGCCGCGGTTCCCCACGGATTGGGTCCGAATACATCCCTCCGTGGAGGACCCTGGAGGGAAGACTATGCCCGGCACTTTCACGCAGAGTGCGCAGGATTCTCATCTCGAAAGCGAAATCGTCGCTTTCGCTGACCAGCCCACGAATCAGCTCTGGGGTGATTGTGCTCACGGTGCCGCTCGATCCGAGGATTCCGGTCCATTACTCCCCGGACATTCTCTCTCGAGCTGCGCGCCCACAGGCTGCGAGATCGCGCCACCCGCCTTCATCAGCAGTTGGAGTCGAGGCGACGGGTTCGCCATCGAACGCTGCAGGTTCTCCAGCCGACTGATTCGGCGCGGCCGCGGGTCCGTCTGAGTCGGAGAAGTCTGGTTGCTGGAGGGAAGCGATCTCGGCTGCACGTTCGCCAACAAAGACGTGCTCGCCGCGGCATTCAAACGTTCTCGCGTCGGATGCCGATCGGAATGCCGACGCGGTTCAGCAGCGCCTTTTTGCGTCCGCATGGACTGTCGGGCCGCAGGCGATCTTGATCGTCGAGGCAGCGCAGATTCAGCGCGCGTGCGACAGGCTTCGCGAGTTTTTCCACGAGGTCACCGAGGCCGACGAGTTTCTCAGCCGGAACTGCGTCCCAGCGCGGAGGTGAAAGCGGACAGGACGACTGCAGCTTGAACACGGGTGGAGCTTCGCAAGGCGTCGGGCATCGCCGGCACGCGAGGCGACGCTGCGCGAAGATCGCGATGATCGAGGACGGAATCGGGCCGATCGCGCCCGGGGCGGAGGGCGATCCCGGCGCGGTGGCTGGAAACTGCGGCAGAGGCATGGCGTTTGTTTTCATGGTCGAGTCGCTCAGTACGGCGGAAAAAAGTCGGGGCCCTGCGGCCCGGGAGCCCCCGGCGGGCCCTGCGGACCGGTGAACCCTGTCGGCCCCTGCGGGCCGATTGCACCCTGCGCTCCCTCCGGGCCGTCGGCGCCGGTCGGCCCCTGTGCACCGACATCGCCTTGCGGCCCGACCGCGCCGCCTTCGCCATCCGGACCTTGGGGCCCGGTTGCGCCTTGCGGGCCAGTCGGCCCTTGCGCTCCGGTCGCTCCGGGGGGGCCCTGCGGGCCCGTTCCACCGGCGGAGCCCTGCGGTCCTGCCGCTCCTGCCGCACCCTGCGGCCCAGCAGCTCCCGCCGGCCCCACGGCACCCGCGGCGCCCTGTGAACCTTGCGCGCCACCAGCGCCCTGCGGGCCGGCCGTTCCGGGGTCTCCGGGCTGGCCCTGCGGACCCTGGGGGCCCTGCGCGCCCGGACGGCCGCGGGGGCGGTCGACGCGGCGGTTCACAAACCGACCCTTCTCGTCCGACCAGACGATGAACGCGGCATCCGGCACGTCGTAGTCCGGCCGCAAGTCCTCGATCGCGACCGTGTGCAGGATCGGCGGGTAAAGGTCCGGCTTTCCGACAAGATGCTGCCACATGACGACTGCGGCAAAGTCCGCGGTTCTCATCACGCACCCCCTCCGTAGCAGCACTCTGAGGTCGCCCCGAGCGCGTCATTGTAAGCCTGGTTGTAGGCGAGAGCGTCGCCGACGCCGTAGTAATACGGACACCAATCGTCCCAGCCGGCCCACCACGCGGTGCCGTCTCCTTCGGGCCCCATGTTGCCGTCGAATCCCGCCGGCCCCGTGCCACCCGTGGCGCCGCGCGGACCCTGCGCACCGGTCGCGCCCTGGGCACCCTGCGCGCCAGTCTCGCCTTGCGGGCCGGTAGAACCTTGGGGCCCCAACGCTCCGCTCGTACCTTGCGGCCCCAACGCTCCAGCTGGGCCCTGCGGCCCGATAAGCCCAGTCGGGCCGGCCGCACCGGCGGGCCCGCTCGGCCCTGTCGCTCCGGCGGACCCTTGCGAACCGGTCGGGCCTTGCGGGCCTTGAGCGCCGGCGGGACCACTCGTCCCCGAAGATCCCTGCGGCCCCTGCGGCCCAGCGGCTCCCTGTGGCCCCTGCGGGCCTTGGGCACCGAGTGCCCCCTGTCCGCCCTCGAACCCGATCGCGCCGAGGAATCCCTGCGGACCGCGGGCAAGCCGTCCCGGCACGAACCGCAGCGTCTCTTCGTCCCACATGACGACATCGTGGTTTGTCGCTCCGCCGCGTCTCAAATCAACGAGGCCGTGGCTGTGTCGAGATGGCGGATACAGGCTCGGTTTCCCGATGATCCCAGCCCAAGGAGCGATTGCGGCGAAGTCGGCGTTCATCGAAGCGTTCAGCAGGGACGCGTAAATCCGATCTGCGTGCACCAGTACGAATACCAATAGTCGTAGTTGTCGTTGTAGCCTGCGGCTTGGCATTCCCGCTCGGCGGCCGTGCGACCTTGATCGTAGGTGCCCGGCTCGCCCGGTGGACCGTCTTCCCCGAATTCGCCGAGCGGACCGCTTGGCCCGGTCGCACCCTGCGGACCCGTGGCGCCGGCGGGCCCCTGCGGCCCTTGCGCGCCTTGCGGGCCCTGGGAGCCGGTGGCGCCCTGCGGTCCCTGCGCGCCTGCATTGCCCTGCGGCCCGGTTGCTCCCTGCGGGCCCATCCCTCCAGTCGGCCCCATTCCTCCCACAGCGCCGGCCGGTCCAGTGGCTCCGGCGGCACCAGCGGGTCCCGTTCCGCCTGCTGGGCCAGCCGGGCCCGAGGCGCCCGTCGCTCCCTGGCCTCCGACCACCCCTTGAGGCCCACCGGGGCCCGCCGCGCCCTGCGCGCCCCCGGGCCCCTGGGTTCCCTGCGCGCCTTCCGGGCCCTGAAACCCCATCGGACCAGCATCCCCGCGCATCCCTGCCGGAATCGGCTTAAGGATGAACCGATGCTGCGCCGACGACCAGACGATCGCGTCGCGGTCAACGGCCGTGCCGCGCGCGATCTCGCTCAACGAGTGCCGATGCGCAATCGGCGGGAAGAGGTCGGGCTTCCCGACAATCCCGTTCCATACTCCAGTTGCGGCAAAATCTGCGGTGGCTCCCATCGTCGTCCTTCGTCGAGGGAAACGTTGAAATCCCCGCTCCGGCAGTTTCCAGCGCGTATAGCCTCCGAAATTGCCGGTCGTCGCGGGCACGAAAAAGCCCGCGCCTATCGAGCGCGGGCGGGGAGTTGAATCGATGCGCCCCAGTTACCGAGCGAGAGA
>CALFZM010000276.1 GCA_937952235.1 uncultured Opitutia bacterium
CCCGTAGGCCTTCGTGGTGAGATTGAAATCGAGCGTGGCGGAGCCGCCCGCAGGCACGACCACCCGCTGCGGCAGCGGATCGAGTCCCGGATAGCTCGCCGCGACCGAGACCTCGCCCGCGGGCACGTTGGTCAGGACGTAGCGCCCGCCAGCGGTGGTTGTCGTCGTGCGCTCCGTGCCGGCAATGCGCACGTCAGCATTTTCCAGATACGCGCCGGTGGCGGCATTGACGACGCGGCCCGAGATGGTGCCGCTGCCTCCCTGGGCGGACGCCGCCGGCAGACAGGCGCCGGCTAGCAGCAGGACGAAGCCGGCGCGGAGGCCGCGGAAGGGCGAGGGGCGGAATCGGGACGAGGTCATGGGTCGGGTGCGGGAGTTGAGGTCGGGTCCGAAACGCACGCGTTTCCCGGAGCGCACAACGGGCACGAGCGCCATGGGCGGCGGGGGAGGTGGGGTTTCGGGCGGGTCGGGAGCCAACCGTTCGCGGACACGTGTCCGCGTCAATAGCGGACAGACCGCGGGATGACTTTTCTTTTCTGACGGTACGATGGCGGAGCGTGCGTGCCCACTCGCGGGAGGCCGACCGCGGGAGCGGTCCGTTGACATGGCGCGGCGATGCGCGCCAGCTAGCGACTCCGTTCGCCGTGCCCGCTCGCCGCCAGCCCCTTCCCCCCTCCGGCATCCGCAACACCGCGGAGTTCGCCCGCCCCGTGGGTCTCGCGCGCACGACGGTATCGCGGGTGCTCAACGGGCAGCCGGGGCTCGACCCCCGGACCATCGAGCGGGTGCAGCGCGCGCTCGCCGAGACGGGCTTCGCGCCCAACGCCCACGCGATGCACCTCAAGGGCAAGCGTACGGCGACGATCGGGATCTGCATGGAGGACCTGGCGACGCCGACCGCCGTATCCAAACTGGCGATGCTGCAGCGGGTGCTGCGCGCCCGCGGTTTCGCCTCGCTGATCGAGGTGCTGCCGCCGGGCGCCGGGCGCGAGGTGGTGCGGCACTTTCTGTCCCTGCGCGTCGAGGCGGTGGTCTTCATCGGGCATTTTGTGCCGGAGGAGATCGAGGCGCGCATCGCCGAGCTCGGCGCGAACGGCACGCCGCATCTCGTGATCGACCACCTGGGCCTGCGGGGGGCGAACACGGTGTCGCTCGATCGCGCCGCCGGCATGGTCGCCGTGATGGAACACCTGCTCGACCTCGGGCATCGCAGCTTCGCGCTGCTCGGACTGTCGAAGGGCCCGGTGAGCCGCCATGACCGGATGCGCGGGGTGCGCGCGGCGCTCGAGGCGCGGGGGCTCGACGCCGATGCCTGCACGGTGGTGCCCGATTACCTGCATGAGCGGCGCAACGATTTCGACTATGGCCGCAACCTCGCGCGGAGCGTGCTGGCCCGCGCGGCGCGGCCCACCGCGTATGTGGGTTACAACGACGAGATCGCGATCGGAGCCCTCCGCGCGCTGCAGGAGGCGGGGGTGCGGGTGCCGCGGGACGCTTCCGTCACGGGCTTCAACCACCAGGAGATCAGCCGCATGACGGTGCCGTCCGTGACGACGATCGACCAGAATATCGAAACGACCGTGACGACGGCCGCGGACTGGCTGCTGGGGCAGCTCGGCCAGCCGCTGCGCAGCCGGCCGTTCGTGCGGACGATTCCGCCGCGGCTCGTCGTCGGCGAGTCAACCGGGCCCGCGCGCTCCGGGTGAACGGGTGGGGTCAGCGTCGCATGGCGCTCAGCCGGACTCAGGCAGTTGGCCTTCAACTCAGCCGTGAAAACGGCCGCACTGAAAGGTGGAGCAGCTTGTCCTCAAGCTGCTGCGGACCGGTCCATCGCACGTCAGCCGCCTGGGGACAGGCGGCTCCACCGCAATGGCATTAATCCGGCTAAGTTGACGGCGGTTGTTCATCGCCCCGCCCGGTGGTGGTCGTCGGAACGAACCGGATCTCGCGCTCGCTGCGCGCGATACGCCGAGCGTCGGAACCGTTTCGGGATCGACCGCCTTGAGTTTTCTCCGCGCCGCCGCGTCTCTGCGGGATGAATCCGCTTAACTGGGCGCCGTTCGGGTCAGCGTCCGTCTTCGCGGCGGACGGTGGAGCCCAGCGCCAGCGCGCGGGGAAGGAGCACCTCGAAATGGGTCTGCGGGATGATCGGGCCCATGTGCATGACAGTCTCCGATCCAAGCAGCGAGGCGAGTTCGCCGCAGGCGGGTAGCGGCCAGCCGCGCAGGTAGCCGAACAGGAAACCGGCCGCCCAGGCGTCGCCCGCGCCGTTGGTGTCGATCACGTCGGCGACGGCCACCGGCGCGATGCGGTGCAACTGGCCGTCGTGGGCGATCCACGCGCCGTCCTTCCCCACCTTCACCGCGGCGAGCACGCCCAGCTCGGCGAGCCGGTGCGCGAGGGCATCGAACGGCGAACGGTGATCCTCGAACAGCGCGCGGATCTCATCCTCGTTGGCGAAGACGATGTCGATGCCGTGCCGGAACTGGCGGAACAGCCAGTCGCGGGAGGCGTTGACCACTTCGAACGAGGACAGGTCGAGGCTCGTCGTGCAGCGGGCCGCGCGCGCGGCGGAAAGGACGGCGTCGGCGAGCGCGCGGTTGAAGACGAGGTAGCCCTCGATGTGGGCGTGCCGCGCGCCGGCGAAGTCCTCGGCGCGCACCTCCTCGGGGGCGAGCGTCATCGCCGCACCGAGGCACGTCCGCATCGTGCGCTGCGCGTCGGGCGTGACGAGGGCGAGGCAGCGGGCGTTGGCGTGGGCGCCGCGCTTGAAACGCGAGCCGTCGACTCCGGCGATCTCGAACGCGTGCCGGTAGACGTCGGCGAGGCGGTCGTTCCCCAGCTTGCCCAGGAAGGTGCTGCGCAGGCCAAGCCGGGTGGCGTTGTACGTGGCGTTGGCCGCGGAGCCGCCGGTCGCGTAGGCGGGATCGCCGTCGAGCAGGCTCACGATCCGGTGCATCTCGTCGTGGTCGACCAGCACCATGCCGCCCTTCTCGCCGGCCACATGCCGGTGCAGGAACTCGTCCGGCACCCGGGCGAGCAAATCCATGATGGGCGAACCGACACCAATAAGGTCGAAGGAGGGGGGCATGGGCGATGGGCGATGGGCGATGGGCGATGGGCGATGGGCGATGGGCGATGGGCGCAGTTATGGCGCGGCGCTGAAAGTCACGCTCAATTTCAATTCCCGGCCTATCGCCGATCGCCTCTCGCCCATTGCCTCAGGTCGATACCGTCAAGTTCGTCGCCAGCAGCGGCTCGTCGTCGATCTCGATCAGCAGCGAGTAGTCGCCCGGCTGGGGAAACGTCAGGTTCTGGATTTCGTTGATGAGATTGATCCGGTGCAGGGGACTCTGGGAATCGAAGGGGCGTTCGATCAGCGGACGCGGATTGGTGGCGTCGAGTCCCATCGAGATGCGCAGCTTGTGCGGGCCGGCGGCGCAGTCGGTGAGCGTGAGGAACCAGATCATGAACGGGTGCGTGACCGGGAACTGCCGGGCCTCGATGTTCGAGAAGATGCCGAGCACGGTGTGCTTGCCGGAGCCGGGGTCGATATGGACGCCGTCGCAGGTGAGCCACGCGAGCAGTTGCGGTTTGGAATGCACGGGCCCCAGCAGGCCCGCCGGCCGGGGGCCGCGCAATTGATTTTTCTTGGACTTCCCCGCGCGTCGCGGCTTCGTGGCGCCGTGGTCCTTGCGCAACTCGCTGCCGACACGGGCGGCTTCGATCCTTCGGCCTGGCCGCCCTGGCTGCAGGTGCTGGCGGGGACGTTTGCCGCCGGGCTTTTCATCTGGCTTCTCATCAAGCTGCTCAAGCTCGCGCTGTGGCTGCTCTTCTTCGCGGTCGTGCTCGGCGGCTCGGCGTGGGCGCTGTGGCTGCTGCTGCAGTGACGGGCGCACGAGGCTTTCCGCGCCGTGGCGGCCGCGCGCAGGTGCGCCCCAACTTTTCCTTGCGCGTGCGAATCGCGCGGCCTCACGCTCGACCCCCGTGAAATATATTTTCGTCACGGGAGGTGTCGTATCGTCGCTGGGCAAGGGGCTCACGGCGGCAGCGCTGGGGGCGCTGCTGGAGATGCGTGGCCTCACCGTCCGGATCCAGAAATTCGACCCTTACCTCAACGTGGATCCGGGCACGATGAGCCCGTTCCAGCACGGCGAGGTGTATGTCCTCGAGGATGGTGCGGAGACCGACCTCGACCTGGGTCACTACGAGCGGTTCACGAGCGGCAAGCTTTCGCGGCTCAACAGCCTTTCCTCGGGCCAGATCTACGAGGCGGTGATCCAGAAGGAGCGGCGCGGCGACTACCTGGGCAAGACCGTGCAGGTGATCCCGCACGTCACGAACGAGATCAAGGAGCGCATCTACGCGGGCGGGAAGGATGCCGACGTGCTCATCACCGAGATCGGCGGCACCACCGGCGACATCGAAGGCCTGCCGTTCCTCGAGGCGATGCGCCAGTTCGCCCTGGAAGTCGGGCCGAAGGATGTGGTGTTCATCCACGTCACGCTCGTGCCGTTCCTCAAGGCGGCGGGCGAGCTCAAGACCAAGCCGACGCAGCAGTCCGTCGCGAAGCTCCGCGAGATCGGCATCCAGCCGCATGTGCTGGTCTGTCGCACCGACCATCCGCTGGACCACGACCTGCGCGACAAGCTCTCGATGTTCTGCAACGTCCCGGTCAAGGCCGTGATCGAGTGCCGCGACGTCGATCACTCCATCTACGAGCTGCCGCTCGCCTTGCAGAAGGAGGGCATGGACCAGCTCGTGCTCGACCTGTTCGGGCTGAAGAATCCGCCGCCCGAGAAGAACATCTGGGAGGAGATCGTCGGGCGCCTGCTGAATCCGAAGCACGAGGTCACGATCGGCGTCGTCGGCAAGTACATCGAGCTGCAGGACGCGTACAAGTCCGTCTACGAATCCATCACGCACGCCGGCATCGCCAACCACTGCAAGGTCAACATCCGCCGCATCGACGCCGAGGACGTCGAGAAGAAGGGCGGCGCCGCGCTGCTGAAGGGCCTCGACGGCATCCTCGTGCCCGGCGGTTTCGGCGACCGGGGCACCGAGGGGAAGATCGCCGCGGCGCGCTTCGCCCGCGAGAACCAGGTGCCTTACTACGGCCTCTGCCTCGGGCTGCAGATCGCGGTGATCGAGTTCGCGCGCAACGTGCTGAAGCTCGAGGGTGCGAACAGCACCGAATTCGATCCCAAGCCCGCGCATCCCGTCATCAACATGATGGAGGAGCAGAAGCAGATCATCGACAAGGGCGCGACCATGCGCCTCGGCAGCTACGAGTGTGCGCTCACGCCCGGCACGCTCGCCCACAAGGCCTACGGCGCCGACAGCGTGCGCGAACGCCACCGTCATCGCTATGAGGTCAACAACGCCTACGTCGGACAGCTCCAGCGCGCCGGCATGATTGTCAGCGGCGTGAATCCGCGGCGCAACCTCGTCGAGGTGATCGAGCTCAAGGGCCACCCCTGGTTTCTCGGCACGCAGGCGCATCCCGAATTCCAGTCGAAGCCGAACCGGGCGCATCCGCTCTTTGCGGCCTTCATCGCCGCCGCGCTCAAGGCGAGCCGCCGCGAGAAAGGAAGCAGGCGCAAGGAGACCAAGCCGCTGGCGCGGGGCGCGAAATCATGACGCGTCGGAGTCTTCGTCGTTGCGTTCCAGACGTCCCGTTTGCGCCGTGGCGCCCGGGCCGCTGACGCCCGTCCCCATGCTGTTCGATCCTGCCCGCCTGCTGCTGATCGCCGGGCCGTGCTCGCTGGAAAACGAGACGGTCTGCCGCGCGGTCGCCGGGATGCTCGCGCAGCTCCGCGACACGCGGCCCGAGCTGAACCTCGTGTTCAAGGGGTCGTTCGACAAGGCCAACCGCACCTCGCTGGCCGGCGCGCGCGGCACCGGGCTCGACGCCGGCCTCGCGCTGCTTGCAGGGGTGCGACGCGACTATGGCTTGCCCGTGCTCACCGACGTGCACGAGTCCGCGCAGGTCCCCGCCGTCGCGGCCGTGTGCGATGTCCTGCAGATTCCCGCCTTCCTGTGCCGGCAGACCGACCTGCTGCTGGCCGCCGCCGGCACCGGGCGGGTGGTCAACGTGAAGAAGGGCCAGTTTCTTTCGCCGCAGGAGATGACGCATGTCACCGGCAAACTCCGCGAAGGCGGCGCCGCCGAGATCTGGCAGACGGAGCGCGGCACGACATTCGGATACCAGAACCTCGTGGTCGACATGCGGTCGTTCGCGATCATGGCGGCCAGCGGATTTCCGACCGTGTTCGACGCGACGCACGCGGTCCAGCTGCCCGGCGCCGGTGGCGGCAAGAGCAGCGGGCAGCGTGAATTCGTCCCGCCGCTCGCCCGCGCCGCGCTCGCCGCCGGCGCCGATGGTCTCTTCATCGAGACGCATCCCGATCCGGCCCGGGCCATCAGCGACGGGCCCAACATGATCGCGCTCGCGGATCTGCCGGCCCTGGTGGACGCGTGCCTCGCGGTGTGGCGGGCCGTGCGCGGTGCGGGGTAGGAGCGGCGGCGCGCACCGCATCGCGGCCCCGACTGCCCGTTGGGGTGCCGGAATGAACCCGAGGCGGCCGGCGCAGGTTTCCTCCCGCTGACAAGGCGCTCCCTTGACCCCGAACACGGCGCGCCCCTAACTGCCGCCCAACTTAAAACCGGATGGAAACCTTCCTGATCGACGTCCCGATGCCCTCGATGGGTGCGACGGTGAACGAACTCACCGTGATCGCGCTCAAAACGCAACCGGGCGACCGCGTGACCAAGGGCCAGCGGCTCGCCGATCTCGAGAGCGACAAATCGGTCTTCGAATTCGAATCCCCCTGCGACGGCGTGGTGCGCGCCATCCTCGTGCGGGCTGGCGACGTGAAGCCGGCCGGCGAACCGTTCCTGCAGATCGAGACGGCGGATGACTCCCTGCGCCACCTGCAGGCGAAGGCAGGAGCGGCCGCAGCGGCGACCGCGGCGCCGTCGGCCAAACCAGCCGCCGCGCTGGTCTGGACGCCCCGCGCGCTCAAGATGGCGCAGGAGGCCGGGTTGGATCCCGCGAATCTGGCGGGGATCGAGGCCACCGGGCCGGGCGGGCGGGTGTCGGGCGACGACGTCACGCGCTACCTGGCGGCGCGCAAGTCTTGAGTGGACGCCATCCGGCCGGGCCCTAAACCTCCGCTGCCGTGAGCACTGCTGCTGACACCGTTTGCATTGCGGGCGTGGGTTATGCGGTCCCTGCGACCGTCCGGCCCAATAGCGAGATCCTGAAGGCGTTTCCGGACCGCACCGAAGAGGAAATGGTCCGGCTGACCGGCATCCGCGAGCGGCGTTATGCCGGCGACGACGAATCGGCCACGCATCTCGCGAAGATCGCGGTGCACCATGCCCTGGCCCAGGCCGGCATGTCCGTCCAGCAGATCGACGGCGTGATCATGGCGACGATCATTCCCGACCAGCCGGTGCCCTCGATGGCGAGCGCGCTGGCGCGGGAGCTCGGCGTGCCGCGCGCCCTCGCGTTCGATCTCAACGCGGCGTGCTCGGGCTGGCTTTACGCGCTCGAGGTCGGGCGTTGTTTCATCCGCGCCGGCACCGCGAAGAACGTCGTCGTGGTCACCGCCGAGCTGCTGTCGCGCATCACGAATCCGGAGTGCCAGGACACGGCTTTCCTGTTCGGCGACGGCGCCGGGGCCGCGATCCTCACCGGAGGCACCGGCGGCCATCGGCTGCACCAGATGGGGCTTTCCGGCGACGCCGACCAGTTCGAGGCGATCCAGCGCCCGGGCGGCGGCGCGCGCATGCCCTGGCCCGAAGTCATCGGCGGAGATCTCGAGAGCTTCTATCTGCAGATGGACGGCGCGGCGGTGTTCAAGCACGCGGTCATCGGCTTTGCCGAGCAGATCGAGCAGACGCTCGCGCGCGAAAACCTGAAGCCCGACGACATCGCCTGGGTCGTGCCGCACCAGGCCAACGAGCGCATCCTGAAGGCCGTGAGCAAGCGCGTGGGCATTCCCTACGACAAGTTCATCGTCACGATCTCGAAATACGGCAACACGAGCGCGGCGAGCGTCTCGATGGCGCTCGGGTGGGCCGCCGAGGAAGGCATTTTTTCCGACGGGGACCGGATCATCTTCTGCAGCGTCGGCGCGGGACTCACGTTCGCGGGAGGATTGCTCGTCTGGTGAAGTGTCGTGGCGGGCGGCGGACGTTTTCCGCCCCACCGCGGCTGCGACGGAGCGCAGCGCTCCGGGGAGTTTCCCTCCGCGCCGGTCGGACTGCCCGCAATAGCAGTTCCGCCCTGATCGGCTACGATTTTTCTTGAGGCGCGCTAGACTGGCTCGAGCCGACCCCGGGTTGGGATAGCTCGTAGCTGGTCACGGCCAGCGCATAGGTCGCCGCCGTGTCGCAGCGCAGGACGAGCGAGCCGAGCGTCACCGGCGCAAAACCCGCGGCGAGGGCCTGGCTCGTCTCTTCCGGCGTGAAATCGCCCTCGGGCCCGACCAGCCACAGTGCGGAGCGAGGCCGGCGTCCGGTGCGGGCGACGAAGGCCGCGAGCAGGCCGCGCAGCGGAACTGCGCCCGGCTGCAAGCTGGCGATCAGCCGCAGGTCCGGCGTGCCGGCGCCGGCGAGGAAGTCTGCGAACCGCTGCACCGGCGCGATCTCCGGCAGGAAAGGATTGCCGCATTGCTTGGCGGCTTCGAGCGCGGCGATGCGCCACTTGTCGACCTTGCGGTCGGAGCGCTCGCCGTCGAGGTGCACCTGGGTGCGCGCCGTCTCAAGCGGGAGGATACGGGCGGCGCCAATTTCCGTCGCCTTGCGCACGATGGCGTCCATCGCCGGCCCTTTCGGCAGCGCCTGGGCCAGCGTGAGGGCGAAGGGCAGGGGGGCCGCCGCGTGGCGGGCGCGCACGCGCAGCACGGCGCCCTGGCGCCGGTCACCGATGAGTTCGCACGTCCATTCCGTGCCGCTCCCGTCGAACGCGATCACGGTGTCGCCCAGCCTCGCGCGATTCACGCCGACGAGATGATGTGATTCCTCCGGCGACAGGATCAGTTCGGCGGGCTCGTTTGCGCCGGGCCGGAAGTGGACGCGAAAGTCGGGCATCGCCGAACAGGGAGAGAGGAATGGGGAGAAATTTCAACCGCCCGCGCGGAACACCTCTCCCTGCACGACGCACCGCAACCGGTTCCGGGGCGCGAAAAACAGAAAGGGCGCCAGGTACGAGACCCGGCGCCCTTGCCGACTTGAACTGCAAACTATGAACTTCCCAAAAAGAACGGGTAACCAACGCGGAGATAGACGTGCGGCGGAAGCGGGCGTTCAAAAATCCACCGGATTCTTTGCACGTTCCGCGGGAAAGTTGCGGAGCGAAAGGCCCGCTCACCCGGATCGCAAGCGAACCGATCCGATCGGCGTTTTGCGGGTGTTGCCGGCCGGCCGGGAGCGAGGAGAAAATTGCGTGGACACGCCACCTCCCCGACCTACGTTTCGCAGTCTGGCCGTGGCCCGGATGGCGGAATTGGCAGACGCAACGGACTCAAAATCCGTCGCCCTCTAAAGGCGTGTGGGTTCGAGACCCTCTCCGGGCACCAGCCTTCGCTCCTGCGCTACGCTCCGGAGCTACGGCTGGCAGGCCAGTCAAAGGAAGCACGACCGATCTCGATGCGAGGAGGCGAAGGCTGCCCGCCATAGGCTTGGCGACGGCGGGCCTTTCACGAAATCAGCCCCCCACGTTTGTGCCGCCTCGTGAGTAGGCTGGTTCAATCAGTCACTCCACTGTTCCGCCGCCGGCGGCAGCTCGTTCAGCTCGGCGCACGGAGCGTCCGGCCTTTCGCTCGCGGCGCTTCCCGCTCACCGCCGTTTCCCCTCGATCTGATCGAGCCAGCCTTCGAGGGTGAAATCGGGCGCACCCTTCTCCTCCGGGCGGAGCACCGCGAGTTGCTCCGGCGGGAGCGGGCGGGCGCCGATGTCGACCACGGTGGCGCCGCGCACGTGGTGTTCGGTGCCGGTGGCGCGTTCCAGCACGACGCCGTGGCGGTCGCACCAGTCGCCGGCCTTGAGCACGGGCAGGGCTCGCACGGCGGCGGGCGTCAGCGCCGGCGTGCCCACCTGCTCGTGCAGCCAGAGCATTACTTCGCGGTAGCACACGTACGGACGGTGCCCACCGGCGGGTTCGAGGTAGGTGGACAACGGCTCGCGTCCACCCGCGGGCCAGGCGCCGCGCGCCGCGCGCAGGTGGCGCTCGTTTCGCACCCAGGCTTCGCGGTCCCCCATGTCGATGACTTCGTCGGCGTCGCCGTTGGCGGTCAGGATGGCGCAGTGTGGGGCCGCGAGCGCGATGAACGCGGGCCATTCGAGCCGGGCGCGCATTTTCGTGAAGGGGACGCGCTGGCAGAGTTTCGTGGGCAGGACGACGTCGTCGTACGCCCAGCCCCCGACCACGGCCGCCTTGATCCGCGGTTCGAGCGCCGCGAGCCAGGTGGCCTGCGCCCCGCCGTTCGACGAACCGGCGACGGCGAGGCGAGTGGGGTCGATGTCCGCTCGGGTGAGCAGCCAGTCGATCGCGCGCATCGTGTCGAAGACCAGCTTGCCCATGATCAGCCGGCCCGCGGCCGCCGCGCGCGCATCGGCGGTCGCGTCATCGTGGGCGCGCGAGCCCATGCGTCCCGTGAGGTGCCGTTCTTCCTCGCCGATCGGGTCGATCACGGCCACGGCGAGGCCGAGCCGGGCGTAGAGTTGCGCCGCGTATTGGTTGAACGTCCGGCTCTTGCTCCCGCCATGGCCGTGAGTGAGGACGAGCCCGGGCCGGCGCGAGGCCGCGGTGTCGAGGCGGTAAAGCAGCACCGGCATGCGGCTGCCCGGCTCCGCGGTGAGAATCCATTTTTCAATGACAAGCCCGTCGAAGCGCAGCTCGCCGCGGGCTTCCGGCTGGAGGGGACCGCCGCGGGCGGGAAGTCCCAGGAGCGCGGACAGCTCCCGCCGGAGCGCCGCCGGTTCCGCCGTGCTCGTGGTGACAAGACCCGGCGCGGACCAGAGCAGGAGCAGGGTAAGCGGGCGAAGAAGGGATGCCATCGGGGAGGGGGGACTCCACCCTGGAATGCGTTGGCCCCGAAGCCAGAGCTCTTTCGGCTACCATGAATCGGACCGCCGGGCTCGATCGGCAAGTCCGGCGGGGGATGCGGCTGCCCGAAGCTTTTTGGCACACCGGCGGTCCGATCCTGGCACCGGAACAATTGCTTTGTCGCGCACGGGCGGGTCCGTTTGCGTCGGCTTCCCGGTCACCGCATGCCAGAGAAGCCCGCCACCCGCCCGTCACCGTACCTCGCCGTCGCACTGGGGCTGCTCGCCTTCGGTCTGCTCGCGGTGCGGTTTTCGCCCGACTGGTGGGCCTTCCATGCTGGAACGAGGGAAGCGTTCGCGAGCATCTCGACGCCGCAGGAGCGCAATGCGATCGAGACGGCCGTTCTCAGCGGACATTCGGAGCGCGGATTGTATGTGCTCCGGCAGGCGCGCGATCTTGGCACCGAGATCGAGAATTCGGTCCACAAGATCATGCGCTGGCGGCTGCTGGTGCCGGGGTTGGGGCATGTGCTCCACCTGCCGCCGTGGGCGACGCTCGGCCTCGCGCACGCGGGCTGTCTCGTGCTCGTCTGGGTCCTGGCGGCGATCGGGCTGGATCAGGCACGGCGTGCCGGCGCGAGTACCTCGGATGCGTTCGCGCTCGCGATCGTCGGCGGCGCTTCCGCGCCCTTCATCACCTCGATGGGCTGGCTTGGCTACTACGACTCCCTGCTCGCCCTGGGGCTGGTGGCGGTGGGGTTTGCGCGGTCCCGATGGTGGGTCGTGGTGGCGTGCCTCGCCGCGCCGTGGATCGACGAACGCTTCGTCCTCGGATTGCCGCTCGCGTTGTGGGTTCGTTGGCTCACTGCCAGCGAGCCCGTACCGCGCTTCTGGGACTGGGCATTGCGCGAAGCGTTGATCCCCGTGCTGCTGGCGGGACTTTACACGCTTGTCCGGCTGCGCCTGGGTGGAACCGGTGGCTCGCAGACGGTGAGCGGCTACCTGCGCGAGTTCGTGCTGTCCGAAAAATACGGACTGCTGCAGCGGTTGCACGGCGCCTGGGCGGGGCTGCGGCTCGGCTGGCTGCCCGTGCTCCTCGCGATCATCGGGGCGTGGCGGTCGCAGCGCGGGCGGTGGGGCGCGGTGGTGCTGGCGGGGGGCGCCCTGCTGACGGCGATCGTCGGCCTGCTGACCGCCCTCGACATGAGCCGGTCGATGGTGCTGCTCCTGCCGGTGGTGCCCCTGGGGTGGCGCGTTGCCGTGGGACTCGGATTCTGGCGCACCTGGCACGTGGGCCCGGTGGCCGCGGCCCTGGCGCTGGCCCTGCCTGCACGGCACGTCGTGGCGAATTTCGTCCTGCCGGTGGATAACATGTGGACCTATTCGCATCCCTTGATGACGGCCCAGAACAACCTCGGCCTGATGTACGCGAAAGGCGAGGGCGTGCCGGTGGACGACACGCGCGCCGTCCGCTGGCTGCGGCGTCCGGCCGAGGAAGGCGTCGCGGTGGCGCAGAACAACCTCGGGCTCCTCTACGCCATGGGGCGGGGCGTTCCTGCCGACGGAATCGAAGCTTCTCGCTGGCTGCGCCTTGCCGCCGAGCAGGGAGTTGCCTCGGCCATGGAAAACTTGGGTCTGCTCTACGCGAATGGAATTGGCGTATCCAGGGACCTGGTGCAGGCGCACATGTGGCTCAACCTCAGCCAGGCCGCGGGGCAGGCATCCGCGGTCGCCCGGCTCCAGGCCGTGGCGCAAGGCATGAAGCCGGCGGAGATCTCCCGGGCGGTGGAGCTGGCCAAGCAGCGGCGCGACTTGCTGGAGAAAAAGCCTTACGGTGTCCTGCAGTAAACGCGGCGGATCTTCTTTCGGACCGGCGCCGCGCCTCATGGGCCCTCTCGGAGCGGCGGGAAGGTCGCAGCGCATCGCGCCGGAGGTGCGGGCTGCGGCTGACCAACTGTGAGCTGGGCTTCGCTTTCCCGCCCGCTACAACCGGCTGCGCTTTCCCTATGATGCCGCCCCTTCGCTGCCGCCGGATTTGCGTCCTGTCCCTTGCCGCCTGCCTCAGCGCCGCTTCGCTTCGCGCCGCGGATGCGCGAAATGTCGACTGGGACACCTACCTCGGTGGCAAGCAGCGCAACCTCTACTCGCCGCTCGCGCAGATCCATCGCGGCAACGTCGCGCAACTCGCCGTGGCTTGGACCTACGACACGGGCGAGAAGGGCGAATACCAGGCGAACAACCTGGTCGTGGGCGGCCTGCTCTACACCGCGACCCCGAGCCGGCGCGTCGTTGCGCTCGATGCCGCCACCGGCCGCGAGCGGTGGCGCTGGGATCCCGCGGGCACGCCGGCGGGCGCCGGCAGCGCGGGCTCGTCTACTGGCCGGGTGACGCCGGCGCCGGCCCGCGGCTTTTCACCGCGGTGGGCGGCCATCTGTTCGCCCTCGATCCCGCCACGGGCAAGCTGGCGCCGGAGTTCGGCGGCCAGGGCTGGATCGAACTCGGCCGCAGCCTCGACGCTGGGGACTCGGCACGCACGGGCCTCAACACCCCTGGCGTCCTCTACCGCGACCTGCTCATCGTCGGCGGCGTCGGCGGACCCGGCGCGGTGCGGGCGTTCGATGTGCGCACGGGCGCGCGCCGGTGGATTTTCCACCTGATTCCGCGGCCGGGCGAAGTGGGCTACGACACCTGGCCCGCTGACGCGTACAAGACGGCGACCGGGGTCATGCCCTGGCCGGGCCAGGCGCTCGACGAAGAGCGTGGCATCGTCTATGTCGCCACCAAGACGGCCGAGCCGGACTTCTACGGTGGCGAGCGCCATGGGCAAAACCTGTTTGCCAACTCGCTCGTCGCGCTCGACGCCGCCACCGGCCGGCGACTCTGGCATTACCAGATCGTGCACCACGACCTGCTCGACAAGGACCTGCCGTGCGCACCGGTGCTGCTGACCGTGACGCACCGCGGCCGCAAGGTCGACGCCGTCGCGCAGGGCACGAAGCACGGCCAGTTGTTCGTTTTCGACCGCGTGACGGGCGAGCCCCTGTGGCCGATCGAGGAGCGGCCCGTGCCGGCGTCGGATCTGCGCGGCGAACAGGCCTGGCCCACACAGCCGTTTCCCACCAAGCCGGCACCCTTGATGCGGCAGTATTACACCGAAGCCGAGGCGTCCGACGTGTCGCCCGAGGCGCGTCAGCTCACGCTCGACCGCATCCGGCTGTCGCCGAACTTCGGACCGTTTCCCGCGCCGAGCCTCAAGGAATCGATCATGTTCCCGGGCTTCGACGGCGGCATGGAGTGGGGCGGAGGGGCGGCGGATCCGGAAGGCGTGTACTACGTCAACATCAACGAGATTCCCTGGATCCTCCAGATGATCGAGACGCGTCGGGCCGACGGCACGGCGCGCCCGCGCGGCGAACGCGAGTACCTCATCCACTGCGCCGCCTGCCACGGCATGGATCGCGCCGGCATCCCGCTCGCCGGTTTTCCCTCGCTGCTCGATCTCGGGCAGCGCCGCACGCGCGAACAGGCGGCCCAGCTCACGCGGCAGGGGTTCGGGCGGATGCCGGCCTTCGACCGGCTGCCGGAGACGCAGCGGGACGCGATCCTCGATTACGTCTACGGCTTGGTGCCGCCCGCGCCCGTCGAAGGAAAGAAGGGCAGGAAGAACGCGCCCGCGATCGAGGACCGGGCGCCGCCCTACGCATTCGGCGGCTTCCGCCGCTGGCAGGACCAGCAGGGTTATCCCGCGATCAAGCCGCCGTGGGGCACGCTCAACGCCGTGGACCTCAACACGGGCGAACTCAAGTGGAAGGTCACGCTCGGCGAGTACCCCGAGCTCACCGCGCGCGGCGTGCCCCCGACGGGCACGGAGAATTACGGCGGCCCCGTCGTCACCGCAGGCGGCGTGCTGTTCATCGGCGCGACGGCCGACGAGACCATCCGCGCCTTCGACAAGGACACCGGCCGGCTGCTCTGGCGCGCCTCGCTCCCGTTCGGCGGCAACGCCACGCCGAGCACGTACATGGTCGACGGCCGCCAGTATCTCGTGATCTCCGCCGGGGGCGGGAAATCCGGGCGGCCCGCCGGCGGGAGCATCGTCGCGTTCGCACTGCCCGCCGCCGCGCCCTGAGGCAAAAGGGCGCCGCCGGGCGGCGCCACCCTCCGGCCTGCTTCCAGCGTTGCCCCGCGGGCCCGGAGCGCTCGAACTGGACGCCTCCCATGAGATCACCCCTGCCCCTCGCGCTGTTCCTCGTCCTCGCTGCGTGCTGCTCTGCCTCGCCGTGGACCATCTCCACCGTCGCGGGCACCGGGGTACGCGGCTTCAGCGGCGACGGCGGTCCCGCCACCGCGGCGGAGATCAACGACCCGTTCGGGGTGGTCCGCGGCCCCGACGGAGCGTGGTGGTTTTGCGAATACGGCGGACAGCGCATCCGGAAGATCGACCGGGCAGGGCGCATCTCCACCGTGGCCGGCACCGGCCAGGCCGGCTACACCGGCGACGGCGGTCCCGCGCTGCAGGCGACGTTCAACAAGCCGCACGAGATCCGCTTCGACGCCGCCGGCAACGTCTACATCGCCGACATGGTCAACCAGGCCATCCGGCGCATCGACGCGAAGACCGGCGTGATCACCACGTTCGCCGGCAACCGGACGAAAGGGTATGGCGGCGATGGCGGCCCGGCGCACGCCGCCGCGTTGAACAATCCGCACAGCATCCAGTTCGGACCGGATGGACACCTCTACATCTGCGACATCGGCAACCACGTCATCCGCCGCGTCGACCTGGGCACCGGGATCATCTCCACCTTCGCGGGCACCGGCAAGGCGGGCGACACGCCCGACGGCGCGCCGATCGCCGGCACGCCCCTCCGCGGACCGCGTTCGCTCGACTTCGATCGTGCCGGAAATCTCTGGCTGGCGACGCGCGAGGGCAACCAGGTGTTCCGCTTCGACCTGAAGGCCGGGCGCATCCACCATGTCGCCGGCACCGGCAAGCCGGGGTTCACCGGCAACGGCGGGCCGGCGAAACTCGCCACGCTCAGCGGGCCGAAGGGCATCGCGATCGATGCCTCGGGCAACGTCTGGCTCGCCGACACCGAGAGCCACTCCGTCCGCATGATCGACGCCCGCACCGGTCGGCTCGAACTCATGGCCGGCACCGGAAAGAAGGGCAACGGCGGCGACGGCGACCCGCTGCAGTGCGCGATGGCCCGGCTGCACGGAATCTTCGTCGACGCCGACGGCGCCGTGTACATCGGCGATAGCGAAGCGCACAAGGTGCGCGTCATGCGACGCCGCTGATGCGCGTCCGCCGGAGCGTCGTCGCTGGCCTTCCCCTTTCCGATGAAACCGTACGCAGCGAAAGGTGGCGCGGCTGGTCCTCGAGCCGCCGCGAACGACCCCGCTCGCCCCGCCACCCGCCGGTGGCCCGCGCTCGGCCTCCTGTTGTTCTGGCTCGCGGGCACGCTGGCCGCGGCCGAGGCGCGACGCCCCAACATCGTCTTCCTCTTCGCCGACGACCAGCGCTTCGACACGCTCGGCGCGGCCGGCCACCCGATCGTCCGCACGCCCCACGTCGATCGCCTCGCGGCCGGCGGCGTGCGCTTCAGCAATGCGTTTGTCACCACCTCCGTCTGCTGGGTCAGCCGCGCGGTCGTCCTCACCGGCCAGTGGGCGCGTTCGCACGTCCAGCGCGACGCCGTGGCGACGGTGAAGCCGGCCGCGCTCGCCACCTTGATGCCGCTGCAACTGCGCGCCGCCGGCTATCGCACCGCGCATTTCGGCAAGTGGCATCTGCAGTCGCCGCCAGGCTTCGACCCGGCGCGCCAGTACGACGAGTTCGAGGCCATCGGCCGCAATCCCTACTTCAAGCCGCAGCCGGACGGCTCGCGCCGTCACGAGACCGATCTCGTCGGCGACCGCGGCGTCGACTTCATCCGGCGCCAGGCGAAGGACCGGCCGTTCCTGCTTCACCTCTGGTTCAATGCGTCGCACGCCGAGGACAACGACCGCCGGCCGGGCAGCGGTCATTATCCGTGGCCGCCCTCCGCCGACGGGAGGTACGAGGACGTCGCCATCCCGGCCCCGCGACTCGGCGACCCTGCGATCTTCGCGGCGCAGCCTGAGCACCTCCGGCAGTCGATCAATCGCGAGCGCTTCTTCTGGGGCTACGACACGCCGGAGAAGTACCAGGCCAACGTGCGCGCCTACTACCGGATGATCACCGGCATCGATCACGTCGTCGGCCGCGTGGTCGCCGCGCTCGAGGCCGCGGGCCTGGCGGACAACACCATCATCGTCTACAGCGCCGACAACGGCTACTATCTCGGCGACCGCGGCTTCCAGGGGAAATGGTCGCACTACGATGAATCGTTGCGGGTGCCGCTCGTCATCCATGACCCGCGGCTGCCGGCCGCACAGCGGGGACGCGTGGAGGACCGGCTGGCGCTCAACGTCGACCTGCCGGCGACCTTTCTCGACTGGGCGGGCGCGGGGCGGCCCCCGGCGTACGAAGGTCGCAGCCTGGCGCCGCTGCTGCAGGGGGCGCCGCCCGCGGACTGGCGCACGCACTTCTTCTGCGAGCACCTCGACCTGCCGCCCACGCTCACGTGGGAGGGCGTGCGTGCGAGCCGCTACAAGTACGCGCGCTATTTCGACCAGCAGCCGGCGTTCGAGCTGCTCCACGACCTGGTCGCCGATCCCGACGAACTGAAGAACCTCGCCCGCGATCCCGCCCATGCCGCCGCGCTGCGCGCGATGCGCGAACTCTGCGACGCCGAGATGAACGCCCGGGGTGGGGCGCTGCCGCCGGCCGACCAGCGGGGCTACCGGCGGGGAGCGGCCAAGAAGGCCGGCAAGAAGAAGTGAGCTTGGCCCCTCGCACCGTCCGCCCTTTCGCGCCATGAAAACCCTCCTGTCCCGCCTCCGCGGCGCCCTGGCTTCCTCCGGATTCGGCCCGGGGCTGGCCGTCCTGTTGCTGGCGGCAGCGCCGCAAGCGCACGCCGCCGCCCCGACGGCCCGGCCGAACGTCATCATCATCATGGCCGACGACATGGGCTACTCCGACCTGGGGTGCTACGGCGGCGAGATCGACACGCCGAATCTGGACGCCCTGGCGCGCGGGGGCGTGCGGTTCACGCAGTTCTACAACACCGCGCGGTGCTGCCCCACGCGCGCGGCGCTGCTCACCGGCCTGTATCCCCACCAGGCGGGCATCGGCCACATGATGAACGACCGCGGGCGGGACGGATACCGTGGCGACCTCAACCGCCGCTCCGTCACGATCGCCGAGGCGCTGAAGCCCGCCGGCTACCGCACCTACATGGCCGGAAAGTGGCATGTCACGAAGCACCTCGTGCCCGGCGAACCGGCGCAGCAGGCCAACTGGCCCCGCCAGCGCGGCTTCGACCGCTTCTACGGGACGATCCACGGCGGCGGCAGCTTCTTCGATCCCAACACCCTCACCCGCGACAACACCCTGATCTCGCCGTATGCCGATCCCGAATACCAGCCGCGGGAGTTCTACTACACGGATGCCATCAGCGACCACGCGGCGCGCTTCGTCGCCGACCACGCCCGCGCCCACGCGGGCACGCCGTTCTTCCTCTACGTCGCCTACACCGCGCCCCACTGGCCGATGCATGCGAAGGAGGCCGACCTGGCGAAGTACCGCGGACGCTACGACGCCGGCTACGATGCGATCCGGGCCGCGCGCGTGGAGAAGATGAAGCGCCTGGGATTGATCGACCCCCGCTGGCAGGTGACGCCGGCCGCGGGCGGAAACTGGGCCGGCGTGAAGGATCCCGCGTTCGAGCGGCGCTGCATGGAGGTTTACGCGGCGATGGTCGACTGCCTCGACCAGGGCGTGGGCCGGCTGGTGGCCGAGTTGAAGCGGACCGGCCAGTTCGAGAACACGCTCATCTTCTTCCTGCAGGACAACGGCGGCTGCGCGGAACAGATGGGACGGGCGGGCGAGTTCAAGCCGCGGCCCGCGCAGCCGACGCTGCCTCCGCTGGCCGCCTCGTACCTGCAGCCCGACATGATTCCGAAGCAGACGCGCGACGGCTACCCGATGCGCCAGGGCCATGGCATCCTGCCGGGCGGACCGGACACCTTCCATGCCTACGGCGAGGCCTGGGCCAACGTCAGCAACACGCCGTTCCGCGAGTACAAGCACTGGGTGCACGAAGGCGGCATCAGCACGGCCCTGATCGCCCACTGGCCCGCGGGGATCCCGTCCGCCCGGCACCATGCCCTCGAACCGCAGCCCGGACACCTCATCGACCTCATGGCCACCTGCCTCGATGTGGCCGGAGCCGAGTATCCGCGCACGTTCGCGGGCGAGACGATCCAGCCGCTCGAGGGCGTCAGCCTGCGCCCGGGCTTCTCCGGCCGCGCGCTGGGCCGGCGCGAGCCGATCTTTTTCGAACACGAAGGGAACCGCGCGGTGCGTGCCGGCGACTGGAAACTCGTGGCGAAGGGCCCGGCGGGTCCCTGGGAACTCTACGACATGGCTTCCGATCGCACCGAGATGCACGATCTTGCCGCACGCGAACCCGAGCGGGTGCGCGCGCTGGCGGCGCAATGGGAGGCCTGGGCGAAGCGCGCCCAAGTGCTGCCGTGGATCTGGACGCCGGCCTACGGCGAGCCCGCGTCCGCGGGCGCGGCCCGGAAGGCGAAAAAGAAAAAGGCGGGCGAATGAAACACCCCTTCCTTCTCCTCTTCCTGCTGCTCGCCTGGGGCGTCGCGGCCCCCGCGCACGCGCGACCCAACTTCGTCGTCGTCTTCATCGACGACATGGGGTGGGGCGACTTCTCCTGCTTCGGCAACCGTGACGCGCGCACGCCGCACATCGACCGCCTCGCGGCCGAAGGACTCCGGTTCGGGCAGTTCTACGTCAATGCTCCGATCTGCTCGCCGTCCCGTGCGGCGCTCACGACCGGACAGTACCCGCAGCGCTGGCGCATCACGTCGTTCCTGAACAACCGGGCCGACAACGAGCGCCGCGGCGTTGCCCAGTGGCTCGACCCGCAGGCGCCCGTGCTTGCCCGGTTCCTCCAGTCTGCCGGCTACGCGACCGGGCATTTCGGCAAGTGGCACCTCGGCGGCCAGCGCGACGTCGGGGAGGCCCCGCTGATCACGGCGTACGGGTTCGACGAGTCGCTGACCAACTTCGAGGGCCTCGGACCGCGCCTGCTGGGCCTGGCCGACGCGCACGACGGGCAGCCCGTGCGCCGGCATGCGCTCAATTCCGAGAAACTCGGGCGCGGGCCGGTGATCTGGTACGACCGGTCCCGTCTCACCGAGGGCTTCACCGGCGCCGCCATCCAGTTCATCGATCATGCGGTCGCCGCGGGAAAACCGTTCTACGTCAACCTGTGGCCTGACGACGTGCATTCGCCGTTTTTCCCTCCGGCCGCGCGTCGCGGCGACGGCGCCAAGCGGACACTTTACCATGCCGTGCTGGAGACGATGGACGCCCAGCTCGGCGTGCTCTTCGACCACATCCGGAACACGCCCGCGCTGCGGGAGAACACCCTCGTGCTCGTCTGCTCCGACAACGGGCACGAACCGGGCGCGGGCTCGGCGGGGCCGTTCCGCGGTGCCAAGACCACGCTCTACGAAGGCGGCGTGCGCTCGCCCCTCGTGGTTTGGGGGCCGGGCCTGGTCGCGCGCGAGAAGACCGGCAACTTCAATGACGCCTCGGTCTTCGCCGCCTTTGACCTCGCGCCTTCGCTGCTGGCCGTCGCCGGGGTGCCGGCGCCCCGGGGCGTGGCGTTCGACGGCGAGGATGTCTCCGCCGCGCTGCTGGGCCGGAGCGAGCGTGCGCGCCAGGCGCCCATTTTCTGGCGGCGGCCGCCGGATCGGAAGTCCTGGCCGCAGTACGGCCTGCCCGAGCAGCCCGACCTCGCGGTGCGCGATGGCACGTGGAAACTGCTGTGCAACTACGACGGCTCGCGCCCCCAGCTCTACGATCTCGCCGCCGACCGCGGCGAGTCGAGCGATGTCGCCGCGCGGCATCCCGAGGTGGTGCGGCGGCTGACGTCCGCGGTCCTCGCCTGGCATCGGGCCATGCCCCCGGACAACGGGCCGGCCCTGGGCGCTCCCGGCGCGCAGCCGCCGCGCAAGAAGAAGGCGCCATAGGGGCCGCGCCCGCCGAGCCTCAATCCTCGAGCTCAGGCATCGCGCACGGCGGGCTGGCGCAGGCGATCGGTGGCGCCGCCGGGCGACCCGGCCGGCGCACGACTCGGCGGCGACGCCGGGGCGGGGACGAGGTGGCGGCGCGGCGGCGTTTACGGGGCATCCTGAATAGATCGTAATACGAGGCTTTGCCCTTGGCAAGGTCCGACGGGCGGCGGCAGACTGCGCGCGTTCCCATGAGCCACTTCCCCCACGGCCTGCACACGCGCTGCGCGCACGCCGGCGCCCGGCGGCGCGGCGAGGCGGCCAACGCGCCGTTCCAGGCGCCGGTCGTGCAGAGCACGATCTTCGACCTCGGCTCGTCCGCCGAGGCGGAGGCGATCTTCGCCGGTGACCGGCCCGGCTTCGCGTACTCCCGTTTCGGCAATCCGACGGTGGAGCGGCTGGCCGAAGCGATCGCCGACCTCGAGGGCGGAAGCGGCGCGCTCGTGACGAGCTCCGGCAACGCCGCCGTGCTGTGCGCGGTCGCGGCGGCGCTGGCCGGCCGCGACGGACCGCTGCTCACCCACCCGGGCATCTACGGCGGGAGCTACGAGCTTTGCCGGATCCTCGCCGACACCTTCCGCGTCCCGGTCGAGACGGCTGACGCCGCCGACGAGGCGGCGTGGCTGGCGGCGGTGAGACGGGCCGGCGCCGTCCTGCTCGAAACGCCTTCGAATCCGCTGATGCGGTTGATTGACGTGGCGGCCACGGCCGACGCCGCCCGGGCGGCCGGAGCGGCGGTGATCGTCGACAACACGGTGGCGACGCCGTTCAACCAGCAGCCATTGCGGCTGGGGGCGGACTGGGTCGTGCACTCGACCAGCAAGTACCTCAACGGCCACTCCGACATGATCGGCGGCTGCATCGTGAAGCGGGAGCCGCTCACGCCGGGCGACCGGCGGGTGCACAAGAATCTCGGCGGCACGGTGAACGCGTTCGACGCCTGGCTGGTGCTGCGGGGGCTGCGGACGTTCGCGCTGCGGATGGAGGCGCACAATCGCAACGGCACCGCCGTGGCCGCCTGGCTGGCGCGACATCCGGCCGTGGCCCGGCTCCATTATGCCGGCGATCCCGCGCATCCGCAGGCGGAACTCGCCCGCCGCCAGCAGCGGCACGGCGGTTCCCTGCTGTCGTTCGAGCTGGCGGGAGGTGAGGCGGCGGCGACGCGTTTCCTGGACCGGCTCCGGCTGGTGGTGCACGCCGTCAGCCTCGGCGGGCTGGAAACGCTCGCGACCCGGCCGGCGATGTCGAGCCACCGGGGCATGCCGCCGGAGGAGCGACGCCGGGCAGGCGTATCCGACGGCCTGATTCGGCTCGCGGTGGGGGTGGAGACGCTCGAGGACCTGCTGGGGGACCTCGAGCAGGCGCTGGCCTGAGCGGACCCATGCCGTTGGACTTCAAATCAGCCCTGAGAACGGCCGCACGGAAAGGTGGAGCGGCTTGTCCTCAA
>CALFZM010000277.1 GCA_937952235.1 uncultured Opitutia bacterium
GGGGAGGAGTGGCTGGTCAGCCACTACCTTTTTCGCAAGCCGTGACGGTCAGGGTCAATAATTGGGCCAGATCCCGGGCGTGACGAGTTCGACCGCGTGCCCATCCGGGTCGCGAAAATAGAGTCTGCGTCCCCCCGCCTCCCAACGCACTTCGCTCTCCACCGCCACACCGCAGCGTTCGAGGCGCCCGCGCCACGCCTCATAGTCCGACGCCGCGATGGCGAAGCCGATGTGGTGGGGGCCGCTCCCGTCATGGGGCGGAATGACGCCCCCCGGGAGGGAAAGCGGTGCGAGGGTCTCCCCGCGCTTGAACAGGAGCAGCACCGAGTGCGGTCCCGCCCGGAAGGCCACGAACCGGCCCGGGCCGGTCCGCATCGGCTCCAGCGCCAGCACGTCGTGGTAAAACCGCGCCGCGACCTCCAGGTCCCCGACATAAAGGATCGACTCCACCACCCCGTTGATCTGCAGGTTCGACGCCGTGGTCATGGCCTGATCGTACCATGCACCCAACGCGGCCGGTCGACCGTAATCAGCAGGCATGCGTCGCGTGCTTTCCAGCCTGCTCCTCTGCTGCCTGCTCGCCGGCCTGGCCGCATCGGCTCGCACGGTCGACGTGCTGCTGCAGGAAGCTTCCGAAGCTGAGGCGCGGCTCGATTCGCGTCGCGCGCTCGACCTGCTTCTCGAAGCCGAACCGCTTCGCCCCGACGATGCGGCGCTGCTGCGACGGATCGCACGGCAGTATTCCAACCTTTCGATCGACCTGGCCGCCGAGCCCGAGCGGCGCCAGGCGGTGGAGCGTGCCCTCGCCTACAGCCAGCGCGCGGTGGAGCTCGATCCTGCGAACGCTGAAGGCGTCCTCTCCCTGGCGGTGTGCCATGGAAAACTCGCGCACTTCGGGAGCGTGCGCGAGAAGGTGGAACGTTCGCGACAGGTCCGTGCCGCCGCCGAACGCGCCCTCGCCCTCGATCCCACCTACGCCTGGGCTCACCACCTGCTCGGTCGCTGGCACCATGAAGTCAGCCAGCTGGGGACGGTGGCCCGGCTGGTCGTCCGCTGGATCTACGGCGACCTGCCCGGCGCTTCGACCGCCGCGGCCGTACATCATCTCGAATCCGCCGTGCGCCTCGAGCCCGACCAGTTGCAGCACCGGCTCGAACTCGGCTTCGCCTACCTGGCCGACGGAGCTCCCGACAAGGCCCGCGTGGCTTTTCAGGCCGGCCTCGCCATGCCCTCGCGCGACAAGCACGACGAGCCCGCGAAGGAGCGCGCCCGCGCCGCCCTTGCCGGCTTGCCGGCTCCCGCCGGCGAAGTCTGAAACCGACCCTGGCGAAACCCGCCCCCCTCTTGGCGCCGTGCAAGCCTGCACTCGGGGCTCCATCGCTACATAGACGCATGCCGTTGAGGTGGAGCCGCCCGTCTCCAGGCGGCTGACGTGCGACGGACCGGTTCGCAGCGGCCTGCGGACAAGCCGCTCCATCTTTCCGTGCGGCCGTTCCCAGGGCTGATTTGAAGTCCAACGGCATGAGTCCGCTCAGATCCCCGCTCACGGCCAGAGATGCCGGACCGGCGCCTGCCGCAAGCAGCAGGAGCGCACCGTCCCGGCGGCGTCAGATGCCGTAAAAAGCCTCGGCGTTGCGCACGAAGACGCGGTGGAGGTCATCGTCCGAGCAGCCCACAAGCGCGCCCTCCACCGTTTCCACCCAGCGAACGTACGCGGTCGCCTGGGAGCTGACGGGCCAGTCGCTGCCGAACATCACGCGCCCCAGGCCGAAACAGTCGATCGCGTGGGCCAGGTAAGGTCGGAGGTGATCCGGTGTCCAGTTGCGCGGGTCAGCCTCCGTCGTCAATCCGCTCAGCTTGCACCACACATTCTCCCGCTGGGAGAGCGCGCGGAGCTGCCGCGCCCAAGGTTCGAAACAGCCGTCGCGCACGCCTGGCTTGCCCAGGTGATCGAGGACGAAACGGACTTCCGGGCACTGTTCGACCAATGACACCACCGCGGGCAATTGACGGTGATAGATGCAGACGTCGAAGGTCAGGCCGTGACGACCCAGTTCACGCACGCCGGCCACGAAATCCGGCTGGAGCGCAAACGCGTCCTCCTCCTCCTGCAGCAGCCGGCGCACGCCTTTCACGAGCGGGCGGGCCGCCAGTTCCGCCAGCACCTCCGCCACCGCACGGCCGCGCTCGAGCGGCGCCTGGGCGACGATCCCGGCGAGGCGAGGTTCGTCCGCCGCCAGTTCCGTCACCCAGGCCGCTTCCGCAAGCGATTGTGCCGGCGCACACTCGCATTGGACGAAAACGAACTTTCCCACGGCCACCTTCCCGATTGCTTCGCGCAACTCCGCCACTCCGTGCCGGTGGTTGAGGGCCGGCACTCCGGCCAGCCAGTCATATCGCAGGCGGTGCGGGTCCCAGAGGTGCACGTGGGAATCGACGAGAGGAAAGGACGGCATGGCCCCGGCAGTGAGAGGACCTCGACGGCGAAATCCAAGCTTTCCGCCGGCAACCTTCCGGACCCGGCGTAATCCGCGGGGAACGTTGGCCAAAGGATGCGCAGCGCCCCCGTGCGAATGTAGATACCCTCGGCGAAAGCTCTCCACTCATGAAAGCGAATATCGGTTCCTACGATGCCGGCGTTCGATTCGTCGCCGGCTGCACCCTGCTCTTCTTCAGCGTCAACGGCCTGGGCTGGTGGGCACTGCTCGGGACAGTGCCGATTCTCACCGCCGCGGTGGGATTCTGCCCGCTGTACTGTCTCCTGCGCGTGAACACCGCTCGCTGGGAGGAGGAGCACGAATCCGATCACTCCCATCTCCCACCGCGCCCTTCCGCATAGGGCGTCGGGGACGCCGACATCGCGGACGTGACAGCGCCGGAAGCCATTTCGTCTGCACGGTAGCGAAGGACTGCAGCGGCCCAAGGTGGTCACCGCCCGCTCAGCGGTCGCATGCAGTTGGACTTCAAATCAGCCATGAAGACGCCCGTACCGAAAGGTGAAGCGGATTGTCCTCAAACCGCTGCGAACCGGTCCGTCGCACGTCAGCCGCGTGGGGACAGGCGGCTCCACCGCAGCGGCATCGTTCCGACTTAGTCGGCGCGAGGCGCGGCCAACAGGCGCTGCAACCCCGCCTCGTCGAGTTGAGGCACGCCCAGCGCACGGGCGCGATCCCGTTTCGCGCCGGGGTCGGCACCTACCACGACGTAGTGGACACCCCGGCTCACGGTCGCGGCCACGCGCCCGCCCGCCGCCTCGATGCGTGCGGTCGCTTCGGCCCGCGACCACGTAGGAAGCGTGCCGGTGAGCACAAAGACTTTGCCGCTCAGCGGGCCGCCGGCGGCGGCCGCCGCCATGGGCACCACCCCCGCGTCGCCTAGCTCCGCCAGGAGGCGCTGCACCTTTTCGTCCCGCAGCACCCGCTCTCGCGCCGGCCCATGCTCCGACAGGGCGGCGAGACTCCCGTAACGCTGCGCCAGTTCCTTTGCCGTGACGGCACCGACCTGCGGCAGCCCGAGACCGTGGATCACGCGCCACAGTTCCGCGTGCCGACTGCGGTCGATCGCCGCGAGCAGCTGGTCAACCGACCGGACATTGTCACGAGCCAGCGCCAGAAGATCCGCGCGTTTCAACCGGTACAGGTCCGGCAGGTCGCGTACCCACCCGTGCCCGACGAGCACGCTGATCCAAGCCGGCCCGAGTCCCGCGATGTCCATCGCCCGCGGCGAGGCGAAGTGCTCGATCCGGCGGCGCAACTGCCCCGGACAGGACTCCCCCGAACACCTTCGGGCGACGACGTCCTTTTCCCGTACCACCGGCGCGAAACATTCCGGGCACGCGATCGGAAACGCGTAGGGCTTCGCCTCCGGGGGCCGGCGCTCCAGGTCGACGCCCACCAGCCCCGGAATCACATCGCCCGCCTTTTCCACGTAGACGAGATCGCCGACGCGCACGTCCTTGCGCGCCATGTCGTCGAAGTTGTGCAGCGTGGCCCGCGCCACGACCGATCCCCCCAGCCGCACCGGCGCCAGTTCCGCCACCGGCGTCAGCACGCCCGTCCGTCCGACCTGGATCGTGATGGCGCGCACGCGTGTCTCCGCCCGCTCCGGATCAAACTTGCACGCCATCGCCCAGCGCGGCGCCGCCTCCGCTTCACCCAGCAGCCGTTGCTCCGCGAACAGGTTGAGTTTCACCACCGCACCATCGGTCGGATACGGCGCTTCGGCCCGTTCCTCCCGCACGCGGCCCACCGCACCCTCCACCGCGTCCCAGCCCCGGGCCGCCCGCTGCGCCGGCACGCCCGGGAGGCCCCATTGTCCCAGCGCGGCCTGCAGGTCGCGCTGCGACGCCGGTCCAACGCCCGACGGCTCACCGGCCACCAGCGCGAAGCACGCCAGCCGGAGGCTTCCTCGCACCCCAGGCGCCGGCTCGCGTTGCCGCACGGCGCCCGCAGCCAGGGCGCGCGGACTGGCGTACCGCGGCTCTCCGGCAGCCTCGCGCTCGTCATTGATCCGCTCGAAGTCCGCCCACGGTACATACAGCTCGCCGCGAAGCTCGAACCTCGCCGGCCACGGCAGGCGACCCGAGCCTGCAGCCAGCTCCGCCGGCACGGCCGGGAGTGCCGCGACCGTCGCGGTGATGTCCTCACCCTCCCGCCCGTTGCCGCGGGTCGCCGCGCGTACCAGGCGGCCCGCCTCGTAGACGAGGCTGACGGCGAGGCCGTCGAGCTTCGGCTCGACGACGTACTCAATCTCCTCGCGCCCCAGCGCCTGCACCATCCGGCGGTGAAAGGCCTCCCGCTCCTCCCGCGTGTGGGCCTTGGCCAGGCTGAGCATCGGCGCGCCATGCCGGACCGGCGGCAGCCGCCCCGTCCGGTCGTCGCCGAACGCCGGCAGCGGCGCGAGCGCCCGCGCGGCGGCAGGATCGCGGGCCTCGAGCGCAGCCAGCTCCCGCCGCAGCCGGTCGTAAGCATCGTCCGAAATCACCGGCGCAAGGTCGCGGTGATAGCGCTCGTCGTGCCGCGCGATCTCGGCCCGGAGGGCCGCGATCCGCTGCGGCAGGGAAACGGGATCGTAGTCGGCCGCCCGGGCTGGAGACGTGCCTAGGCCGGCAATCAGGGCGAACAGGGAAACCAGCGGCTTCATGGCCCGCAAAGGCAGCCGGCCGCTCGCGGCGGTGCGAGGCCCGCGCGACCCCGATTCGCGGCGGCCGACCTACCGCGAACCGGGCATTGCCAATGGCCGCGGACCGGCCTCGATGACGGTTCCGACCCGCACCCTTCCCACCCGTCGCCCCATGCTCCGTCGCGTCCTGCCCCTTGTCCTTGGCCTGTCGTTCCCTGGTCTCCGTGCGGCTGATACGCCGGGCTTCGTGGAACTGCCGAAGATCGACGTGCATTCCCATATTTTCGAGGACGTGCCGGCCATCCACGAGCTGCTGCGCCGAATCAACCTGCGCACGGTCAACGTCTGCAACAACGGCACCGATGCGCACCTCGGGCGCATGCACGACCTCGCGGTGGAGCTCTATCGCCGGCATCCGACGCTTTACCCGTTTTCGTCGACGTTCGATCTCCGCCGTCGCGACGAGCCCGGCTATGCGGCGGAGGTCATCCGGTTTCTCGACCGCACCTTTGCCCAGGGCGCGGTGGGCGTGAAGATCTGGAAGGAGGTGGGGATCGACATCAAGGACCGCGACGGGCGGTTCATCCTGCCCGACGATCCGCGTTTCGATCCGATCTACGCGCACCTGGCCCGCCGCGGCATCCCGCTGCATGCGCACCTCGCCGAGCCGATCGACGCCTGGCGTCCGCTCGACCCGGACAGCAACCACTACAGCTATTACTCGTCCAACCCCCAGTGGCACCTGTACGGAAAGTCCGAATACCCGAGCCACGCCGACATCATCGCCGCGCGCGACCACATCCTGCGCAAGCATCCCACGCTCGTCGTGCTCGGCGCCCACCTGGGCAGCCTCGAGCACGACCTCGAGGGGATTGCCGAGCGGCTCGACCGGTACCCGAACTTCCACATCGAGGTGGCCGCCCGGACGCGCAACCTCACGCGCCACCCCGCGGCGAAGGTCCGCGCGCTGTTCCTGAAGTATCCCGACCGCATCCTCTATGGCCTCGACGTCTCCTGGAAACCCTACCTGCGCGCGACGCCACCGACGCCGCAGCAGCGCGAAGGTCACGTCCGGATGCTGGAGCTCCGCTACCGGGCGGACTACGACTACTACGCCGGCCGCGGGAAGGTCACCCACAGCAACCGCGAGGTCGAGGCGTTGAACCTGCCGCGCGACGTGCTGGAGAAGTTCTACGCCGGCAATGCCCGGCGACTCTTCAAACTCGACGCCGCGTGGGCCGGGCCGCGCCCGGCGCAATAAGCTCGCCCGGCGCCCCGAAGCGGCGGGGCTTCAGGCCAGCGCTCGCATCAGCTCTCGCACGCAGACCGCGCCGAACACCACCAGGCACACGACGAGCGCCACGTTTCCGAACCATCGGTTTGCCAGCGGGCCGACCCAGTCACGGCGATTGTTGAGGTAGAGCAGCGTCGCCGCGAGGAAAGGCATGAAAAACGCCCCGGCAATCGAGAACGTCACCACCACGCCCACCGGCTCGCGGTGCCAGAGCAGCACCAGCGGCGGGCCAGCCAGGTAGGCGACCGCCGCGAGGTAGACTCGCCGACCCCGGATACTCGCGGCCGACTCCGCGCCCCCGGCCTCCGCCGTCGTCACGCCGGCCGTGCCCGGCGCTGCCGGCCGGTCGGCCGGCTCCCCGCGACCGCGCCCCGGGTCCGACGGCGCGGAGGGAAAGGCCGTGCGACCGGAATCCGCCGCCTCGCGCTCCCGCCAGGCGGCCGCCAGGTCCGCATAGATCTGGGGCACTCCCTGCCAGACGCCGAGCATGGCCGTGAACACGGTACACCAGAATCCGACGAGAAAGATCCAGCGCGCCAGCGGCCCGGCAAAGGTCTCGAGGCGGGACGCGAGCTCGAGCGCAATCCGCGAGCCGCCCGCCGCCTCGAGGTGCACCCCCGCCGCGATGGTCACGAGCGCCATCCCAAAGAGCCCGGTGAACACGTACGCCAGCCGCAGATCGGACCGCACGGTGGCAAGCCGCCCCGCGCCATGCCACGCCGCCGCGCGTATCCAGTAGCCGTAGCAGATCACCGTCACGCTGCCACCGATGCCGCCGAGTAGCGCCAGCACCTGCGCCGCGCCACCCTCGGCGGGTACCGCCGGCACGACGAGCCCGCGCAGGAGAGCGCCCGGCTCCGGCTGCGTCAGCGCCGCGCAACCCAGGACGCACCCGGCCATCACCGCGATGAGACCCTTCATCAGTTTCTGAAATCGCGCGTAGCGGTTGGCCGCGACCAGGAGTGCGGCCACGCCGGCGTGAACGGCGCCCCAGGCCGCGACGGACCAGCCGGGAAACAGGCTCGCGCCGGCCAGCCCGCACGCGCTGCTCAGTGACGCCCCGACCATAAAAGTCCAGAAGAGCAGATAGACGGCAAAGAGGCCCGCCACCCAGCGCGGCAGCCGCGTGATCCAGGCGCGGACGATCGTCTCCCCGGTCGCCAGTTGCCAGCGGGCCAGCGCCTCGGTCAGCACGAACTTCAACGCGGCGGTGAACGCCACGGCCCAGAGCAGTGTCAGGCCGAAGCGAATGCCCGTGACCGATGCGACGACCACATCGCCCGCCCCGATGCCCGCCGCCGCGAGGACCAGGCCGGGGCCCAGCGCGCGGAGCCGGTCGCGGAAGGGTTGGGACATTGCCGAGCGTGGTAGCGGGCGGCACCGCGTGGCGCCACCCGAATCGAGCGTGCGGGCCGCCCTGCCACGGGTCTGCTGACGCCTGCGGAACGGAGCGCGTCCCGCCCGATTTCCGCGGGTTCGAACCGCCGCGGGCCGCGGCTCGCGCGAGTCGAACGAAAGTATCCGCCTCGCCGGTTGCACCGCCGCGCCCCGCCGCCTTGCCTTGCCCCGTGCGCTTTCACCCCCGCCTTTGCCGCCCCCTCGTCTGGTTCGTCGCCGGCTGCATGACCGCCGTCCCTCTCGCCCTCGCGGCGGCGCCGGCTCCCGCGCTGCCCTGGCAGGCCGGCGTCGCCAGCCGCAACATCACCCCCGAGGGCCCGCTGTGGATGGCCGGCTACGCAAATCGGACCACGCCATCGCGATCCGTGGACCAGCAGATCCACGCCAAGGCGCTGGCCCTCGACGACACGCGCGGTGGCCGCGTCGTGATCGTCACGCTCGACCTGATCGCGGTGCCGGCCGGGCTGCGGGCGCACCTCGAACGGGAGGTGGCGCAACGGTTCGGGCTGAAGCCGCACGAACTGCTGGTCAACGCCTCCCACACCCATTCCGGGCCCTTGATCACGCTCGATCGCTTCGAGACGGAGCACACGTTCCGGCGCGCGGCGACGCCGGCGCAGGTCGACGCCGCCACGCGCTACGAAGCCGGCTTGCGGCAGACGCTCGTCGAGCTGATCGGGGCCAGCCTGCAGTCCCGCGCCGCCGGACGGCTCGAGTTTGCCCAGGCGCGCGCGGGCTTCGCCATGAACCGTCGCCGTCCCGAGGCGAAGGGCCAGTTCTCGAACAACCCTTATCCCGCGGGCCCGGTGGACCACGATGTCCCCGTGCTGAAGGTCACCGGCGCCGACGGGAAGATACGCGCCCTGCTCTTCGGCTACGCCTGCCACAACACCACGCTCGGCGAGAGCAGCATCTCCGGCGATTACGCGGGCCACGCGCAGGACCTGCTGCAGGCGAGCTACCCCGGCGCGACGGCCCTTTTCCTCACCGGCTGCGGCGGCGACCAGAATCCGTACCCGCGCCGCAGGATGGTGCCCGACCAGAAACCCGAGGATCTCGTGCGGCATCACGGCCGCGCCCTCGCCAACGCCGTCTCGACCGCCCTCGGTGCCCCCCTTCGCGCCGTGCAACCGCCCTTGCGCGGCGCCTACGGCCACGCCGAGCTCGCGTACCAGCCCCTGACCAAGGCGCAGCTCGAGGAATATCTCCGGCCCCCGCACACGCCCGCCGTCAACGCCCGCGCCCGCGCGTTGCTGGAGCTGCAGGCCCGCGGCGAACGCCCCGCGCCGCTAGCGTGTCCCGTGCAGGTGCTCGCCTTCGGCCAGGACCTCACGCTGGTCGCGATCGCGGGGGAGGTCGTGGTCGACTACTCGCTGCGGCTGAAGCGTGAGCTCGCCGGCACCGCGCCGGTCTGGGTCGCCGGTTACTCCAACGACGTCTTCGGCTACCTGGCCAGCCGGCGCCTGGTCGAGGAAGGCGGCTATGAAGGCGGCGGCGCGAACATCCGCATCTTGAATCACCCCGGGCCGTTCACGCCCGACGTCGAGGACACCGTCGTCGGCAAGGTCCACGCGCTGTTGCAGCAGGCACGGAAGTAGGAGCGGGCGAAACGCGCGGCCTGCCCCGGCCACGACGGAGCGCGCCGCTCCGACGCAGGAAACCTCGATCCGCCGTCGCAGCCGACGTTTCAGCAGCATGAGCCGCCTGTCCCCAGCGCGGCTGATGTGCGACGGGCCCGTCCCGCAGCGGCTTGAGGACAAGCCGCTCCACCCTTTGATGCTACGGCCTTCATCGGTGATTGGGAGGCCAACTGCGCGGTTCCAACCCCGCCGGAATACTTCAACGGGTGGAGCCGCCTGTCCCCAGGCGGCTGACGTGCGAACGACCCGTCCCGCAGCGGCTTGAGGACAAGCCGCTCCACCCTTCAATGCGGCGGTCTGCATTGGCGATTGGGAGGCCGCCTGCACGGTTCCGGCTCAAGGGCGCGGCTGCTTCGCGCCGTGACCGGGCACCTTTCGATGTGCCGCGACGGGCTGCGACGCTCAACCCCGCCACGGAGGCAGCGCCCGTTTCTGCACTTTGCCCAGCGCGGTGCGCGGCAGGCTGGCGACGCGGACAAACGCGCGCGGCTGCTTGAACGATGCGAGCTGCGTGCGCAGGCGCGCGGCCGCCGCCGCCTCGTCGAAAACCGCCGCGTCGACCACGATGTACGCCACCGGCACCTCTCCGCGCACCGCATCGGGCGCTCCGACCACCGCCGCTTCCTTCACGCCGGGCTGCTCGAGAATCGCCTCCTCGATCTCGCGCGGGTAGAGGTTGAACCCGCCGGAGATGATCAGGTCGCTGCGCCGCCCCTGCAGCGTGATGTACCCGTCGGCGGCGCGCACGCCCAGGTCACCGGTCCGAAACCAGCCGTCGCGCCAGGCCGCCGCCGTCGCCTCGGGCCGGCGCCAGTAGCCCGCGCACACGTTGGGCCCGCGCACCCACAGTTCGCCGCTGGTGCCGTCCGGCACCTCCGCCCCGGTCTCATCGCAGATTCTCACCGCGACGTGCGCATACGGGAAGCCCACCGTCCCGGGCCGGCGCTCGCCGTCGTACGGGTTGCCCACGTTCATCAGCGTCTCGGTCATGCCATACCGCTCGAGGATCACCGAACCGAAGAGCTGGCGGAACTTCTCGTGCACCTCGGCTGGAAGCGGCGCGGAACCCGACACCGCCAGCCGCAGTCGCGCGCCGATCGCACGCGCCCGATCGGGAGGAGTTTCCAGCAGCCGCACGAACATCGCCGGCACGCCGAAGAAAACCGTGGGCCGGTACTGCTCGAACCAGTCCAGCGCGCGCGCGTGCTCGAAACGCTCCGTGAGCCGCAGGTGACAGCCGCTGAAGAGCCAGATGTGCACGCCGTTCGCCAGACCGTGGACGTGGAACAGCGGCAGCGTCGCGAGGTAGCGGTCCTCCGGCGTGAAGCGCCAGTCGCGGGCGAGCGCGGCGCCGTTGGCCGCGAAGTTTTCCTGCGTCAGCACCGCGCCCTTCGCCGCTCCGGTCGTGCCCGAGGTGTAGATGAGCGCGAGCGGCGTCGCCAGGTCCCAGCGCCCTTCCGGCCGCCCGGCCGCGGCGCCCTCCGCCTCCGCCGACAGCGCATCGACGTCCCACCGCACGACTCCTGCCGGCAGGTGCTCCGCGAGGTCCGGCGACGTGACGACCGCCGTCGGCTCGGAATCCGTGAGGATATGCGTCAACTCACGTTCGCGGTAGAGCACGTTCACCGGCACGAGGATCAGGCCCAGCTTCACGCCCGCGAGCCAGAGGTCGATCACCTCGACGCGATTCTGCAGGAAGAACGCGAGCCGGTCGCCGGGCTGCAACCCGCGCGCGCGCAACCGATGGGCGAGCCGGTTGCTCCTCACCTCCAGTTCGCCAAAGGTGAAGGTGCGGCCCTGCCACTCGAGCGCGGCCTTTCCCGCGCGTCCGAGGAGCGAGGCGTCGCAACGCTCGAGCAGCGTCGGGGAGACGGCGCTCATTTCGTCGCGGCGAGGTCGAGCACGGCGGCGGTCATCGTCGTGACACAGGTCTGCAGCGTCGGATCCGGCACGAACAGCGCCAGCGGCGAGTGGTTTGACGGCAGCGATTCTCCACGCCGGGCCGCGGCGGCGTACTTCGCCGGATCAGCCGCACCCACGCCCCAGATGAAGATCGGCACGCGGTGCAAGGTGCGGCCGAACTCCGAGAAATCCTCGCCTCCGGTCGTCGGCGGCGCGGGCTCCACCCGGCGCTCGCCGAGCCACGCCTTGAAGGTGCGCGTGAGCCGCTGCGTCAGGGCCGCGTCGTTGACGGTCACCGGCGTCGATTCCGGCGTCACCGTCACGACCGGCAACCGGTCCTCGGGTACGCCTGCCGCCCGCGCCGTGCCATCGCAGATCCGGCGGATGGCCGCGATCATGTCCTGCATCACCTTGTCCTCGAACGCGCGGAGCGTGAGTTCGAGCTTCACCGATTCCGAGATGATGTTCCGCTTGGTGCCGCCCTGGATGGTGCCGACCGTCACCACCGCGGGCGTGCCAGGCTTGGTTTCCCGGCTCACGATCGTCTGCAGCGCCGTGACGATCTGCGCCGCCAGCACGATCGGATCGCGCGTGGTCTGCGGCTGAGAGCCGTGGCCGCCGACGCCGCGGACCTCGATGTCCACCGAGCTCACGCTGGCGTACGGCGTGCCCTCGACGTACGTCACCAGCCCGGCCGGTCGCACCGACGACACGTGGAGCGCCAGCGCGTAATCCGGCTTGGGAAACCGGGTGTAGAGGCCGTCGGTCAGCATCGCCCGCGCGCCGGCGACGATTTCCTCCGCCGGCTGGGCGACGAACACGATCGTGCCCCGCCAGTGCTCCTTCAGCGCCGTCAACGCGCGCGCGGTGCCAAGGAAGCCCGTGACGTGCAGGTCGTGGCCGCACGCGTGCATCGCCGGCTGGTCCCGGCCCGCGAGGTCCTTGACCACGGCAGTGCTCGCCCAGGGCAGGCCGGTGAGTTCCTTGACCGGCAGCGCGTCCATGTCGGCGCGGACGAGGATCGTGGGACCCGCGCCGTTCCTGAGCACGCCGACGACGCCGGTGTTGCCGACCTTCTCCGTCACCTCGATGCCCAGCGCGCGCAGCTCCCGGGCGACAAGCGCGGCCGTCTTGGTTTCCATGAACGAAAGCTCGGGATTCGCGTGGAGTTGCCGGTAGATGGCTTCGAGTGCCGCGTACTCGGCGGCCACCTTGGCGGCGACGACGTCGCGGGGCTCGGGCGCCGCCGCCGCGAAGGTGAAGGTTGAACCGGTGAAGCCCAGGGTGGCCAGGGCCAGGAGCAGACGGAGGGGCGGTCGCTTCATGGGAGACGAGCGCAGTGGACCATGGAACGTCCGGCTTGGCGAGGGCAAGGCGGCGACTCTCTCGCGCCGGCGGATGGGAATCGGGGGACGAAGATACGGCGAACTTCAGCCGCCTGGGGACAGCCGGATCCACCGCGCCAGATGAGCCAGGTGCGACGTAGGCCGGAGCCTGCGAATGCCCGGTTCCATCCTGTCCATCCTGTTCATCCTGTCCAAACCCGCCTCATCCCGTCGGAGATCCCGCACGGGCTCTTGGGGGGAGACAGGATGAACAGGATGGACAGGATGCAGGCGACGCGGCGGGCCGGAGTTTCGTTGGTCCCCTCCCGCGCGGCGTGCCGGAGCGGCTTGTGCTCACACCGCTGTAGTCGGATCCGCCGCACGTCAGCCGCCTGGGGACAGGCGACTCCACCCAGTTGAAGTATTCCGGCTGGGTTGGAACCGCGCAGCTGGCCTCCCAATCACCGATGAAGGCCGTCGCATCAAAGGGTGGAGCGGCTTGTCCCCAAGCCGCTGCAGGACGGG
>CALFZM010000278.1 GCA_937952235.1 uncultured Opitutia bacterium
GGCAGGGACCGGCTGGGAACCCGCTCAGGGCCCGCGGGCGGCCAAGGTGCCGTTGGCGGAACCCACCATGCCACCTGCACCGGACGCGGGCGGGACGCCGTAGATGCGGGCGCTCTGCGCCGTGTTGGCGGTGTTGAACGGGATCGCCTGCCGGATGTCGACGGGCTGGGTCTGGCTCGTGCTCGTCGGGTTGTTGGAGTAGAAGGGCGAATTGCCGGTCTGGACGTTGTTGTAAAACGCCACATTGCCGCCGAGGAAGGCGATGAAACCACCGGTGTCCTTGTAGACGCCGCTCGTCGCGCTCCAGGTGCCATTGGCCTGCAAGCCTCGGGTGTACACGACGGGGGTGCGGGCCGAGTCGCTCATCTTCACGCCGCCGACGAATTCCCAGGAGGGCGAGCGGCCCTGCGTGAAGGACGAGTGCAGCGAATTGCGCTGCGCGGTCGGCTGGATGATGAAAGTGGGGTAGGTGCCGCTGAACGCCGCATCGGCCTTCGCGAAGTAGAAGGTCGGGTCGGTGAGGATGTTGTTCTTCGCGAGGATCCCCGGCCACTTCCAGGCGAGCTGCGGCGCCGCGAGCACCGTGTTGTTGATCGACTGCGGATCGGGCAGCCGGTCCTGATTCTCGCCCGCGTAAATCTGCGCGGCCTTCAGGATCTCTCGAATGCTGTTGGCATCGACGGCGCGCTGCGCCTTTTCGCGCACGGTGCCCACGGTGGGAATCACGATCGCGGCGAGGATGCCGATGATCGCGATGACGGTGAGCAGTTCGATCAGGGTGAACGCGGCATCAGGGGCGCGACGCCGCGCACGGCCCATGCCGTGGGAACGAGGTAGGATTCGCATGTGGCAAAAAGGGGGGTGCGGAGGGGAAGACGCGGGCTGGTCGGGACAGTTTCGCCTAAAAATCGCGGGCACAAGCAGAAAGTCCCCCGGCGGGCTCGACAAAACTTTTTTCGGCCACCTAACGTGGCCGAATGAAGATTTATCTCGATGGCAAGTTCGTCGACAGCGCCGACGCCAAGGTGTCCGTGTTCGATCACGGCCTCCTGTATGGTGATGGCGTTTTCGAGGGAATTCGCCTGTACGGAGGTAATATCTTCCGCCTGGACGAGCATCTCGAGCGGCTCGAGTACTCGGCGAAGGCAATCATGTTGCAGTTACCGCTGACGCGTGCGGCCCTCGCCGAAGCGACGTGCGAGACGTGCCGGCAGAATGGGCTGACCGATGCCTATATTCGCCTGGTGGTGACGCGCGGCGTCGGCGACCTCGGACTGGCGCCCTGGCTCTGTCCGAAACCTTCCCTGTTCATCATCGCCAGCAAGATCTCGCTCTACCCGCCGGAGCATTATCAGAACGGCCTCGCCATCGTCACGGTGCCAACGCGCCGGATCAACCCGGCCGCGCTGCCGCCGACGATCAAGTCGCTCAACTATATGAACAACATCCTGGGCAAGATCGAGGCGCGGCAGTTCGGCGCGCTCGAGGCCATCATGCTCAACGACCAGGGCTACGTCGCGGAATGTACCGCCGACAACGTCTTCATCGTGCACAAGGGCACGATCGTCACGCCTGCGGCGTCGCAGGGAGCGCTCAAGGGTGTGACGCGCTCGACGATCTTCGACATCGCGCGGGACCTGAACATCCCGATCCGCGAGTCGGACATGACGCGCTACGACATCTGGGTGGCCGACGAGTGCTTTCTCACCGGTTCGGGCGCCGAGGTCATTCCGACCGTGAAGCTCGACGGCCGCGAGATCGGCAACGGGAAGCCCGGCCCGATCACCCAGCGCGTACTCGCGGCCTTCCGCCAGCGCGTGCTCGTCGAGGGCACTCGGATCTGAGACGCGGTCTGGCGCGCAACCCTCTACATCGGCCGCACGGTCGTCCGCTTGAGCGAAATCCCCCGCTCCGGCGGCGTCGCTCAAGTTTCGACCGGTGCGTCACGATTGCACGTGGGGGCACGTCGCATGCGACGGCACGGCCCACGTTGCGGAGTCCGACGCCTGCACTTGCCAGCGGAGGGCACTGTGGCATGTTCCGTGCATCCCTCACCTTCCTTCATGGCCAACCCGCTCAAATGCGATCTCTGCTCGAAGCCTGCGACGGTGCACCTGACGCAGATCGTGAACAACAAGGTTCACAAGGTGGATCTGTGTGAAGCCTGCGCCCAGGCCAAGGGCGTGACGGATCCGAGCGGGTTTTCGCTCGCCGACTTGTTGTTGAAGGCGTCGCTGAACCCGGAGCCGGCCGCGGCGGGCGTGCGATGCGAGCAATGCGGTTTCACGCAGAACGATTTCAAGAAACTCGGCCGGTTCGGCTGTCCGGCCTGCTACGATACGTTTCGCGGGGTGCTCGAGCCGATGCTGGAAAACATGCACAGCGGCACCCAGCACTCCGGCAAGGTTCCCACCCGCGCGCTCGAACGGAAGTCGCTCTACGACCGGCTCACCAAGCTGGAGCTCGACCTGAGCGAAGCGATCAAGTCCGAGCGCTACGAAGACGCGGCCCGCACACGCGATGAAATCAACCAAGTCAAACAAGCGTTCAACCAGCAGCCCGCGCGCTAGGGCCATGACGATTTCCTCGCTGCTCGAGACGCCGTCGGAGCTCACGGATGCCGTGAGCAGCAAGACCGCGATCGTCCTGATGACGCGCATCCGGCTGGCACGTAATCTCGCCGGGTTCTCCTTCCCGGGCTGGGCCAAGGCGCCGCAGCGCGAGGAGATCCTCGCCAAGTGCCGCGGCGCCGTCGCCTCGACCGTCCCGATGAAGCGCTGCTTCAACGTCGCCATCGGCGAACTCAGCGAGCTGGAGCGCCAGGTCCTCGTCGAACGCCACCTGATCAGCCGCGAGCTCAGCGGCGCGAAGGGGGGTGCGGGCGTCATCATCAGCAAGGACCAGTCGTTCTCGGTCATGCTCAACGAGGAGGATCACCTGCGCATCCAGGTCCTGCGCGCCGGCTTCAACCTCAAGAAGGCGTGGAACTCGATCAACGATCTCGATTCCGCGCTCGAGGATCACCTCGACTTCGCGTTTTCGCCCACGCTCGGGTACCTGACCGCGTGCCCCACCAATCTCGGCACCGGCATGCGCGCCTCCGCGATGATGCACCTCCCGGCACTGGTCATCTCCAGCCAGATGGAGAAAGTGGTGCGCGCGGTGAACCAGCTCGGGATGGTGGTGCGCGGCCTGTTCGGCGAAGGCTCCGACGCCAGCGGCAGCATCTTCCAGATCTCCAACCAGACCACGCTCGGGGAATCCGAGGAGGAGATCCTGAAGCGGCTCGGCTCCGTGCTGCAGTCGATCGTCGAACACGAGGTCAACGCCCGCGCCAAGCTGCTCGAGGCCGACGCGCGCAAGCTCTTCGACAAGATCGGCCGCGCCTACGGCATTTTGCAGAACAGCCACCTCCTCAGCTCCAGCGAGGCGATGAACCTGCTCTCGCTCATCCGGCTCGGGGTCGATCTCGGCGCCTTCGCCGACGGCAACCGCGCCGTCGTCGACCGGCTCTTCATCGAGGCGCAGCCGGGTCACCTGCAATACGCCCAGAAGGGCGAGTTCGAACCGGGCCAGCGCGACACGCTGCGCGCGCAGCGATTGCGCGCGGAGTTTGCCAACTTCCCGCGTCCGGATTTCACTTTCAACGACCCCGAGAAGAACTAACGCCAGCGCGAACCCGCGAACCCTTTACCGACATGTCCCAAGAACCGATGAACAATTTCACGCCGCGCGCGCAGCAGGTGCTCGCGCTGGCTCGCAAGGAGGCGGACCGTTTTCACCACAATTACGTCGGGACCGAGCACATCCTGCTCGGCCTGATCAAGCTGGGGCAGGGTGTGGCGGTCAGCGTCCTCCAGAAGATGGGCCTCGACCTCGAGACCGTGCGCTCCGCCGTGGAGAAGCAGGTCGGCACCGGCCAGGAGACGAAGACCCAGAACAGCATTCCCTACACGCCCCGGGTGAAGAAGGTGCTCGCCCTCGCCGGCAAGGAGGCGAAGACGCTCAACCACTCCTACGTCGGCACCGAACACATCCTGCTCGGGCTGTTGCGCGAGGGTGAGGGCGTCGCCGCCCGCGTGCTCAAGTCGCTCGACATCGACATCGAGCGCACCCGCAACGAAATCCTCCGCGAGCTTGATCCACAGTTTTCCGGCGGCGAACAGGGCGGGGGCGAAGAGGCCGCCGCCGGCGGTTCGCAGCGCCCCGGCGCCCAGCCCGAGGACAAGAAGGAGGTCAAGACGCCCGCGCTCAAGGCCTTCGGCCGCGACCTCACCGAACTCGCGCGCAAGTCCGAGATGGACCCCGTGGTCGGGCGGAAGCACGAGATTCGCCGGGTCATCCAGATTCTCTGCCGCCGCACGAAAAACAACCCCGTCCTCATCGGCGAGGCCGGCGTGGGCAAGACCGCCATCGTCGAGGGCCTCGCGCAGGAGATCGTCGCCGGCAACGTGCCCGAGATCCTGCTGGAGAAGAAGGTCATCACCCTCGACCTCGCGCTCATGGTCGCCGGCACGAAATACCGCGGCCAGTTCGAGGAGCGCATCAAGGCGGTGATGGACGAGATCAAGCGCGCGAAGAACATCATCCTCTTCATCGACGAGCTGCACACGATCGTGGGCGCCGGCGCGGCCGAGGGCGCGATGGATGCCTCCAACATCTTCAAGCCCGCGCTCTCCCGCGGCGAGCTGCAGTGCGTCGGCGCGACCACCCTCAACGAGTACCGCAAGTACATCGAGAAGGACTCCGCGCTCGACCGCCGCTTCCAGTCCGTGAAGGTCGAGGCGCCGTCCGTCGAGGACACCGTGCTCATCCTGAAGGGCATCCGCGGCAAGTACGAGGATCACCACAAGGCCACGTTCACCGACAAGTCGCTGGAGACGGCCGCCAAGCTGTCCGACCGCTACATCACCGGGCGTTTCCTGCCGGACAAGGCGATCGACGTCATGGACGAAGCCGGCTCGCGGGCCCGCATCGGCGCCCTGAGCCGCCCGCCGGATATCGAGAGCCTGACGAAGGAGATCGAGTCCGTCTGCGCCCAGAAGGAAAAGGCCATCAGCGAGCAGCACTTCGAGGAGGCGGCCAAGTTCCGCGACCAGGAGAAGCAGCTCCGCGCCAAGCAGGAGCAGGTGACGGAGCAGTGGAAGAAGCAGCGCGACGAAAAGCGCGTGGTCATCGACGATGACCTGATGATGCAGGTCGTCGCCGACTGGACCGGCATTCCGCTCTCCCGGATGGAGAAGAAGGAAAGCGAGAAGCTGCTTTCCCTCGAAAACGAGCTGCAGAAGGCCGTCATCGGCCAGGATCCCGCCGCGGTCGCGATCGCGCGCGCCCTGCGCCGCTCGCGCGCCGACCTCAAGGACCCGCGCCGGCCGATCGGTTCGTTCATGTTCGTCGGCCCGACGGGCGTCGGCAAGACGATGCTCGCGAAGACGCTCGCGGCGCAGATGTTCGGCAATCAGGACGCGATCATCCAGATCGACATGTCCGAATACATGGAGAAGTTCGCCGTCTCCCGCCTCGTCGGCTCGCCTCCGGGCTACGTCGGCTACGAGGAAGGCGGCCAGCTCACCGAGGCCGTGCGGCGCAAGCCCTACGCGGTCGTGCTCTTCGACGAAGTGGAGAAGGCGCATCCGGACGTGATCCAGCTCCTGCTGCAGATCCTCGAGGACGGCCGGCTCACCGACTCGCTCGGCCGGACCGTCGATTTCCGGAATACGATCATCATCATGACGTCCAACGTCGGCGCGCAGCTCCTGCAGCGTCAGACCTCGATGGGTTTTGCCGCCGCCACGGCGAGCTTCAACGACGCGGAGAAGATGCGCGAAAAGGTGCTCGAGGAGGCGAAGCGGGTGTTCAAGCCCGAGTTCCTCAATCGTATCTCGGACATCATCTTCTTCCGTCCGCTCGACAAGAACGACCTCGTCAAGATCGTCGACCTCGAGACGGCCAACTTCGCCAAGCGGCTCCACGAGCGGAAGATCACGCTCGAGTTCACCCAGGAGGCGAAGGACCTGCTGATCGAAAAGGGCTACGATGAAAAATACGGGGCACGTCCGCTTCGCCGCGCGGTCGAACACTACCTCGAGGACCCGCTGGCCGAAGCGTTGCTCAAGGGCGACGTGAAGGACGGCGAGCCGGTCGTCGTGGCCCGTGATGGGGACAAGCTCATCTTCAAACAAAAGACGCCACCCACCGCTCCCAGCGGCGTGACGCCATAACACAAAGACGACCACCCGTCGTCGGCTGAAGCCCCGCCCCCCGAGATCAAGGGGAGCGGGGCTTTCGCTTTTCATTCGCCGGCAAATCCGCCGATGGATAACCCGCCGTGAGGATGCCACACCGAGAAGACCCCGGGAGCGCGGCCGTCCCCGGCCGCAGGCCTGACCGCGGAGGGCGCCCGTGCCGGCGCCTGCGTGGCGGGCTTCTCCTTTTTCTCGTGGCGCTCGTCGCGGCGGCGGCGCAGCCCGCCGCCATTCCCGACGCCGAGATCCTGCACGTTCCCGCCGCGAACCGCGTGGCCGCGGTGCACGCGGCGGCGCAGCGCGACGGCTGGGCGCCGCAGCAGGCGGGGCTGCGCAGCGCGGCGTTCCGGGCGTACGAGCGCGAGCGGTTCGCGGCGGCGGAAGGCTGGCTGAACCTCTACCGCTGGTCGGCGCTGCTGGGCATGACGGAGGTGGAGTTCGGGCGTGGCTGGCTGGAGGCGGTCCAGGGCGCGCGCGTCGGCCACGCCGGAATGGCCGCGACGTACCAGTGGAGCGAACGGCCGCTGGCCTCGTTCGTGTCGCCGCCGCTGCAGGCCTGGCTGATCGGCGATGCCACGTTCTCCGGAGCGTTTTTCAACCTGCTCGCACCGGTCGACTATCTGCCGCGGGTGTTCGGCCTCCTCGACGAACTGCACCGTCGCGATCCGGCCCGCTTCAAGGCGTACGCCCAGCTCGCGCTTGCCCTCGCGGTGGTGTACGACGTCCCGCCGCCGCCCGACTGGCCGCATGCGCAGGTCCCGGCGGCGGCCTTGCCGCGGCGCTGGCCCGCGGCGTCCGAGGCGTTCGACTGGTGGATCCGCCAGGAACAGCGGGGCCGGACTTTTCACCGGCTGCAGCGCCTCGGCGCCGACGAGCTGAAGTTCGTGGTCGATGCCGCGGCGCCGTTTTCCGAACTCGAATGGGTGGTGACGCTCCCCGAGCCGGCGCTCGCGCAGATGCCGCGCGCGTATGCGATGATCCGATACCGGCGCGACCGGATCGCGGCCGGCGAGGCGGTCTGGCCCGGCGCCGACTATACGCTCCGCACCCTCCTCGCGACCGGCGGCATCTGCTGCGACCAGGGTTACTTCGCGACGCAGCTCGGCAAGGCGCGCGGCGTGCCGACGCTCTATTTCCAGGGTCCCGGCAGCGACGGCCGGCACGCGTGGTTCGGCTATCTCGACGGCAGCCGCAAGTGGCAGCTCGATGCGGGCCGGTACGAGGAGCAGAAGTTCGTGACCGGCGTGGCCCGGGACCCGCAGACCTGGGGGGCGTTCACCGATCACGAGCTCCAGTTTCTCTCCGAGCGGTTCCGCGAGCTGCCGTCCTTCCGGCAGGCGCGCCTGCACGCCCGGTTCGCCGCGGAGTACCTCGCGCTCGATCGCGCGCCCGCGGCCGCGGCCGCGGCGCGCAAGGCCGTCAGCTTCGAGAAACGCCATCAGGACGGCTGGGAGCTGCTGGTCGCCGCCGCCCGGCGGGAGGGCCGGGACGCGAAAGTGATCGAGAACGTGCTGCGCGAGGCCGCGCTCGCCTTCCAGGCCCGGCATCCGCAGATCGAGGCGGCCTACGTGAACCGCGTGGCCGAGAGCCTGCGCGCGCGAGGCGAGATCAGTGCCGCGGAGGCGGAAGTGCGGCGCATCGCCGCCAAGAACCAGGCGCACCGCGGCGATCTCAGCGTGCAGCAGGCGCGCGACATCGTTCGTCGTGCCATCGCCGCCGAGCCGCTGCCGGGACAGGTGCGCGCGTACAATGCGGTCGTCGACCGTTATGGCCCGGGCGCCGGCGTGGCGTTCTTCGACGAGGTCGTGCTCGGTTTCGTGCGCCACCTGCTGCAACTGAAGCAGCCGGCGGAAGCGCAGCGGGCGGTCGAGCGGGCGCGGCGCGTGCTCAATCCGCCCGCGGGCAGCCAGCTCGACTCGGAACTGAAGCGCCTGCTCCAGGTCGTGCGGGAATCGCCGTAACGGATCACCCCGGGGCATCGCCCGGAGCGGACAGGTTTCAGCGGACCTCGAGATCACCGATGAAAACGAGATCACCGATGAAAACGACCGCACTGAAGAGGGGAGCCGAGTCCTCGGGCGGCTGAACAGGATCGGTCGAACGGCAGCCGCTGGGGACTCAAGCCGCTGCGGACCGGTCCTTCGCACGTCAGCCGCCTGGGGACAGGCGGCTCCGCCGCGACGGCGTGGTTCCGGCTGAAGCCGATGCGGCGTCCCGCTACGACTTCGCCGGCCGCAGCACCTCGAGCGCGACGAGGGTCGCGGCATGGCGCGTTTCCAGCCCCAGCTTCTGGAAGATGTGCTCCACGTGCTTGTGCACCGTGCGCACGTTCGCTGCGAGGATCGTGGCGATGTCGGGATTGCTCTTGCCCTGCGCCAGCCAGTACAGGACCTCGGCCTCCCGCGGCGTGAGACCGAGGTGAAGCAGCGCGGCGGGGCCCGGGGGCGAGCCCCGCTCCTCAAGCACGAGCATCTGGAGATCGTTGCGCTCGCGCTCGGCGAACCGGCGCACCTCCAGCGGTGAATGGCCGGAGCCGAGTCCGGGCGGCAGGCGCTCGATGCCGGCGGCCGGGTGATGCTTCTGCAGCAGGCCCGCGGCGAGCCGGGTGAGAAAGACGATGCGGCCCGTGGCGTCGGCGAGGATCACGGCCCGGTCAAGCGATTGCCGCAACTGCTCCTCCGCCTCGAGGCGGAGCGCGAGTTCGTCGGCGAGCGAGCGCTGCAGCCGGCGGATCTGCAGGTGGGCCGCGACCCGGGCCACCACCTCGGGCGGGTAGGCGGGCTTGGTGAGGTAGTCGACGGCGCCGGCGGCGAAGGCGCGGAGTTTCTGTTCCGGCTCCTCCACCGCGGTCATGAAGAGCACGGGCACCGAGGCGCATTCCGGCCGCTGCTTGAGCCGGCGGCAGGTCTCCACGCCGTCCATGCCCGGCATCACGAGATCGAGCAGGATGAGGTCGGGCGTGGTGTGGGCCAGGACGGCGAGGGCGCTCGGTCCGCTCTCCGCGACCAGCAAATCATGTCCGGCAGCGGTGAGGGCATCGAGCAGCAGCGATAGGTTCGCGGGGACGTCGTCGACAACGAGGATGCGGTCGGCCGGAAGGCTCATCGGGTCAGCAACTGCGATGCGTCCGGGGTAGCGGCCGCGCTCGAAAAAGGGGCATGACACAGTCTCGCGGGGTGGCTTGCAGGCGTCAACGAGCGATGCCGTGCCGGCGCTGCCGGGCCGGCCCGCTTCGAAGCGGGCCGGGCCGCGATGGACGGGGCTGTCGTGCGTCAGCCGCCGGGACAGGCGGCTCCACCGCACGTCATCCGACCGGCGGTTCGCCCGCTCGGCTGGCGACGGCCAGGAACGCGGCCAGCGCGGGCTCAGGCGTGGGCGGCTCGCGCCAGCCGAGCACCAGCCGGCTTTCCGGCGCGGGACCCAAGAGCGGATGAAACGTCACTTCGGGGGGGAGGTGCTGGGCCTCCGAGGGCGTCATGAACGTGGCGCCCAGGCCGGCGCGCACGAGGCCGACGCCGTTGGCGCGGGGCCAGATCTCCTCGGCGATCCGCGGCGTGACGCCCGCGCTCGCGAACGCGGCAATGATCCGGTCGTAGAAGCCGGGGTTGTGCGAGCGGGGAAAAAGCACGAACGCCGTGCTCGCCAGGTCGCGCAGCCGCAGCGGCCGGCCCGGGGCGTGCGCGCGCGGGTGCGAGGACGGCAGCAGCACCCCGTTGCGCTCCCGCAGCAGGGTGTGGGTGCGGACGCCGGGCGCCGCGGCATGCGCGTCAGGATGGAAAAAGCCGCACGCGATGTCGCCCGATTGCAGCGCGGCGAGCTGGGCCGACGTCGGCGACTCGGTCAATTCCAGCCGGATCCCGCCGTGGCGTCGGTGGAACTCCCGCAGGATGCGCGGCAGCACCGTTGCCATCGCCAGGCCCGTGAACGCCACCCGCACCAGCCCGACCTGACCCGCGGCGAGCAGGGCGAGATCCCGTGGAATGGCGGCGAGGTGGCGGAGGATCGGTTCGGTGCGCTCGAGCAGCAGCCGGCCGGCCGGCGTGAGCTCGACCCCGCGGCGCGTGCGCTCCAGCAGCCGGGCCCCGAGACCGGATTCGAGCTGGGCGATCGTCCGGCTCAACGCCGGCTGCGCGATCGCCAGCGTCTCCGCCGCCCGCCGGAAATGCAGTTGCCGCGCGACCTCGCGGAAGGAAACCAGGTGGCGCAGCTCGAACCCATACTGATACTCACGCGGCATCACCGGCGACTAAGGAAGTATTTCCAGTTATGGCAACCTTACGGTAGGCTCGAGGCGTGAGGCGATAGGCGATGGGCATACTGGCTTGATACGGGATTTGTTGCCCGAATTCTGGACCATCTCCATCGCCTTTGACTTCACACCCATCGCCTCTCGCCCATCGCCTCTCGTCTCTATTCTCCCATGCCCAAATCGCTTTTCGAAAAAGTCTGGGACGCCCACAGCGTCCGCACACTGGCCAATGGCCAGACGCAACTGCTGATCGGCACGCACCTCATCCATGAGGTGACGAGCCCCCAGGCGTTCGGCATGCTGCGCGACCTCGGGTTGAAGGTGGCGATGCCGCACCGGACGTTCGCGACGGTGGACCACATCGTGCCGACGGACCAGTTCGTCGAGCCCTACCGCGATCCACTGGCGCAGGCGATGATGGAGGAGTTGCGGAAAAACTGCCGCGAGTTCGGCATCACCTTCTTCGACCGCGCCACCGGCAAGCAGGGCATCGTGCATATCGTCGGCCCGGAGCAGGGTATTACCCAGCCGGGCACCACGATCGCCTGCGGCGACTCCCACACGAGCACGCACGGCGCATTCGGTGCGATCGCGTTTGGCATCGGCACGACGCAGATCCGCGACGTGCTCGCGACGCAGACCATGGCGCTCGGCAAGTTGAAGGTGCGCCGGATCAACGTGAATGGCCGGCTGCGGCCCGGCGTGTATGCGAAGGACGTCATCCTGCACATCATCCGGGTGCTGGGCGTCAACGGCGGCACCGGCTACGCCTACGAGTACGCGGGCGAGGTCTTCGATCGCTTCTCGATGGAGGAGCGGATGACCGTCTGCAACATGTCGATCGAGGGCGGCGCGCGCGCCGGCTATGTGAATCCCGACGAGACCACCTTCGCCTACCTGAAGGGCCGCCCATACGCCCCGCAGGGCGCCGAATGGGAGGCGGCGGTGGCGCGCTGGAAGCAGGTCGCGAGCGATCCGGGCTGCCATTACGACGACGTCGTCACGATCGACGCCGCGGACATCGCGCCGACGGTCACCTGGGGCATCAATCCCGGCCAGGGCATCGCGATCAACGAGTCGATCCCGGACCCCGCGGCTGCCCATGCGGCCGACGAGAAGGCCTCCATCGAGGAGGCGCTGGCGTACATGAAGCTGCGGCCCGGTGCTCCGATCAAGGGCACCCGGATCGACGTGGCCTTCCTCGGCTCGTGCACCAACGGCCGGCTGAGCGACTTCCAGGAAGTGGCGAAGTTCGTCCAGGGCCGGAAGGTCGCGCCCGGGGTGAAGGCGATCGCGGTGCCGGGCTCGCAGATCGTCGCGCTGCAGTGCGAGAAGCTCGGTCTCGACAAGATCCTGGCCGAGGCCGGCTTCGAGTGGCGCGCGGCGGGGTGCTCGATGTGCCTGGCGATGAACCCCGACAAACTGGTCGGCGACCAGCTCTGCGCGAGCTCGTCGAACCGCAACTTCAAGGGCCGGCAGGGCAGCCCGACGGGGCGCACGCTCCTGATGAGCCCGCTCATGGTTGCCGCGGCGGCGGTCACCGGCAGCGTGGCCGACGCTCGCGAGGTCTTCCACGTCAATAACTGAAGCAATCCCAATCCGTGCCCACGGAGCGCACGGCCTGCACGAAAGCGAGTCGGAGTCGTTTCCGTGTGATCCGTGTGTTCCGTGGGCCAAGTCCTCCACTGCTGCGCAACAGCTCTCCCATGGCTCTCGAAAAAATTTCCTCCATCGCCGGTCGCGGCGTCTACGTCCCCGGCAACGACATCGACACCGATCGCATCATCCCGGCGCGCTTCATGAAGTGCGTGACGTTCGACGGGCTCGGTGAATTCCTCTTCTTCGACGTGCGCAAGAATGCGGACGGCTCCGACAAGCCGCATCCGCTCAACGAGCCGCGCTTCAAGGGTGCCACCGTGCTTCTCTCCGGCGCCAACTTCGGCTGCGGTTCCTCGCGCGAGCATGCGCCGCAGGCGATCCAGAAGTACGGGTTCAAGGCCATCGTCGCGGAGAACTTCGCCGAGATCTTCTTCGGCAACTGCACGACGCTCGGCATCCCCTGCGCGACTGCGAGCCGCGCCGACATCGCGAAGATCGCCGCCGCGATCGAGCGGGACCCCGCCCTGGAAATCGTGGTCGATGTCGCCCGCCAGGAGATCCGCTTCGGCGGCCAGACCGTGCCGGCCGAGGTGCGCGCCGCCGCCCGCGACGCGCTGGTCAACGGTCGCTGGGACGCGATCGGCGAGCTGCTCGACGGCATGGGCGCGATGAAGGCGACCGCGGCGAAGCTGCCCTACCTGGCGACCTGACCGGAGGAGCAGCCTGTCCCCGGGGCGGGGCAGGGGGCCGGCTCGCGTCCGCCTGCCGCCGGTCGGGCGCCCCGCGCGCCACCTTTTCGGCGAACTTTTCCCTCGCCCGCCCGTCTGACCGCGGCACGTTCTTCCTTCCATCTCATGTTTCTCGCGATGATCGACGTGTTCAAAGGGGCGGGGGTGCTGATTTACCCGCTGGGGATCTGCTCCGCCGCGGCGGTTTTCATCGTGTGCGAGCGGGCCTACGCCCTGCGGCGCGTCGCGGTGATGCCGCCGGACCTGGTCGATGCCGTCGTCACGGGCCGCCCGCTCGTCGGCGGGAAACACACGGTGCTGTCGCGGATCGTCGAGTTCGCGGAGCAGCACAAGCACGACGAGGGCGCGGTGAAGGCGTTCGCCCGGCTCGAGATCAACCGGATGGAGCGCGGCGTGCCGTATCTCGACGTGATCTACGCCGCCGCCCCGCTGATCGGCCTCACCGGCACGGTGGTGGGACTGCTGAAGGTGTTCTCGCAGATCTCCCCCGACACGGGCCTGCCCGATCCCGTGCAGTTCACGCAGGGCGTCGCACTCGCGCTTTCGGCTACGGTCATCGGCCTCTGCATCGCCATCCCGTCGCTCGTCGGCAGCGGCTACCTCCAGCGCAAGATCGAGAACTACGCCGCGCAGCTCGACGTGCTGCTCGAGCGGATACTGCAACGCACCCGCGGATGAGCCAGCTGCGCGCGAAACGGAGGAGCCGGCCCGAGATGAACCTCGTGCCCCTGATCGACGTCCTCGTGATGCTGATCTTCTTCGCGTTCGTCACGATGCAGTTCAAGTCCGCCTCCACGCTCAACATCACCCTTCCCAAGGTGGAGACCGCCGGGAAGAACGAGTTCCGCGGCAACGTCACCATCGGCATCGCCAAGGACGGCGAGCTCAGCTTCAACGGCAAGGCCGTCACTGACGCGCAGCTGCTCGAGCTGCTCCAGCAGGTGAAGAACGTCGACAAGGACATTCCCGTCCTCATTCGCATGGACGAGAAGGGCACGCTCGACCGGCTCACGTTCGTGTGGGACGCGTGCCGCAAGGTGGGCCTGACGAAGCACAGCCTGCAGTCCCGCTAGCGAGCGGGGAAGCAGCGAGGTGGGGTAGCGAGGTGCGAGCAGCGGTCAGCGGACGCCTGTTGGTGCAGCGCGCGTCTCGCGGCCGGCCTGGCATGGACCGTTTTCGGCCGGTTTTTTCTCCTCGCTACCCCCTGCTCGCCACCCGCTACTTTTGCCCCGCATGAAGATTGTCATCACCGGTGTCACGCGGGGACTGGGCCGCGCCCTCGTCGACGAGTTCATCCGGGGCGGTCACACGGTGATCGGTTGCGGCCGGAGCGGCGACGCGATCTTCGACCTGCGGATGACGTATCCGGCGCCGCATGACTTCGGGGTGGTCGACGTCGGCCTCGACTCCAAGGTGGCGCTGTGGGCCGCGAAGGTGCTCGAGGCGGATGCGCCGCCGGACCTGCTGATCAACAACGCCGCGATCATGAACCGGCTTTCCCCGGTGTGGGAACAGGACGATCGCGAATTCACCCGCCTGGTCGACGCCAACATCCGCGGCACGCAGAATGTGCTCCGGCATTTCGTGCCCGCCATGGTGGCGCGGAAGCGGGGCGTGATCGTCAATTTCAGTTCGGGCTGGGGCCGCAGCGTGGCGGCCGAGGTTGGACCGTACTGCATGTCCAAGTGGGCGATCGAAGGCCTCACCAAGGCGATGGCCGCGGAACTGCCCGAGGGCATGGCGGCGGTGCCGCTGAACCCGGGCGTGATCGACACCGCCATGCTGCGTTCCTGCTGGGATGAAGGTGCCGGCGGTTTTCCGAAACCGGAGGCGTGGGCGCGGGTCGCCGCGCCGTTCATCCTCCAACTCGGCGCGAAGGATAACGGCCGCTCGGTCAGCGTCTCGGGCTACGAGGATTGATTCCGGCGGCGCCGAGGGAGCCGCCGGTCCCCAGGCGGCTGACATTCGACCGACCCTTCCGCGCCGACCGGGAACCAGACTGGTCCCTCCGCCCTTCCATTCGCCTGTCCGCCCCGGCGTCCGGAGTGGACCGCGCGGCATCACGCGCGACGCAGGAAACGAAAAAAAGGCCGCACCGGAAGGGTGCGGCCTCGAGGGCATGAGACTACGTAGGAACGCTCAGTCGCGGGCATCGCCGCTGGTGAAGACCGGCTGCGGGCGCAGTTCCTCCCTGGTCATCGGGACCAGGAAGGGGAACTCCGAGGCGCAGCGCCACGAGCGGGTTTCGAACGTTTCCAGGAACTTCAGCATGCGCTGCCGTCGCCGCTCGCGGCTGAAAAAGGTGGGAGGATGGGTCAGGTCGGAATATGGGGTTTGCATGGTGTGCGCTCACTTCGCATCGACCGTGCCAAGGGGCCGGCGCCGTTCGTGCAGTGAGTTTACCTCGGAGGTGACGCGTTTCCGTGACGGCGCGGTTACGCGACGCTGGGCGATTTTCCCCACTGCTGTTGCCGCGGCTGTGCAATAGGCCCCACTTCCGAACCGAGCGTCACCGGGCAAAGCGAGGCGGCGGCTGTGATCAAGCGCCGTCGCCCCCAACCGGGATTCGCCCGCTCCCTGGCGCTCGAGGGCTATTCGCGGGGGCGCGAGGGGGTGGGCCACAGCTTTGCCAGCAAAGCCGCCACGCCCAGCGTGACCACCGTCCCGATCAACGTGAACCAGGGCCAGAACACCTCGCCGCCGAAAATCCGCTGCCACGTCTGGGCCAGCCCGGGGATCTTGGGCGGCCAGTAGATGAGGTTCATCGTCAACACCGAGGCGATCATGCCCCCCACCGCGGCGCGGACACCGACCTGCCGCCAGAACAGCGCCAGGATGAGTCCGCCGAGCAATGCCCCGCTCGTCAGACCGCGGAGCGAAAACGCGGCGTTGAGCACGAATTCCACCTCGCGCGTCAGCCAGGCCACGAAGATCAGCACCGCCGACCAGAACACCGTGGAGTACTTGCTGAAGCGCAGGAAGAACGCCTCGTCGCGCCCCGGCAGCGCGCGCTTCAGGAAGTCCATCGTTGAGACGGAGGCCAGGGCCGAGATCGCCGAGCTGATCGACGACATCGCGGCGGCGAGGATGGCGACGATCAGGAAGCCCTTCATCACGGGCGGCGCCTCGGTCACGATGAAGATCGGAAAGATGAAATCGTTGGAACCAATGCCCGGCTTGCGTTCAGGCAGCGGGACCTGGAACGGGTGCGACTCGTAGAACACCCAGAGCATCACGCCCACGAGCAGGAAGACGAGGAACAGCGGGAAAATGAGGACCGCGCTGAAGATGAGCGATTTTCGGCCTTCGCTGACGTCCTTGCTGGCGAGCACGCGCTGGACGATGAGCTGGTCCGCACCGTGGGACGACATGACCATCACGGTGCCGCCGATGATGCCCATCCAGAGGTTGAACGGGGCCGAGAACGTGAAGTCCGTGTTCAGCCAGACGAGTTTTCCCGCGTCCCCGGCCTTTGCCAGGGCGGCGCTCCAGCCGCCGTCGATCAGCGTGGGAATGTAGAACAGCGAAAAGAGGCCGCCGGCCACGAACAGGACCAGCTGCACGGCATCCGTCCACACCACCGCCTTGATCCCGCCCACGTAGGTGTAGAGCAGCGAGAGCACCACAAAGAGCAGGATGGCGCCGAAGATCGGGTCGACGAGCCCGCCGAGGCTGCAGATCGTCTCGCCCAGCATCAGGCGGATGGGAATGCATGCCACGTACACCCGCACGCCGGCGGACAGCGGCTCGAGAAACATGAAGAAACTGCCCGCCACTTTCCGCGCGCCCGGCCCGAGGTGCTGCTCGAGCAGTTGGTAGGGCGAATAGATCTCGCCGCGCATGTAGTGCGGCACCATCACCACGGCGAGAATGATGCGGGCGATCACGTAGCCCACGATCATCTGGATGAACAGGATGTTGCCGCCGTAGGCGATGGCGGGAACGCCGATGATCGTCAGGGCGCTGGTCTCCGTCGCCACGATCGAGGCCCCGATGCCCCACCAGGGGATGTCGCGGCCGCCGAGGAAATAATCGCGCGTGCTCTGCTGGTGGCGACCGAACCAGACGCCCAGCGCGATCATCGCGCCCAGGTAAACCAGGATCACCAGCCAGTCGCCGAACCCGAAGAAGCTGTTCATGGGGCGGTGTCATCGAGGGAAAAGCCGTTTCGCATGGCGAGGAGATTCCGGGCGGGGACACGCGGGCGCGCCCGCGTCGCCGCCCGCCCTGTGGGCTGGAACGCCCGCGCTCCCCCGCCTGCTTGACGCCTCCGATCCGCCGCGCAAACGTCGCCGCCGTTTCCCCGCGTCGTCCACCCCGTCGATCTTCTCATGTCCTCGCGTTCCCTCCTCCTGTTGAGCTTCGCCGTCGTCCCGGCCTTCGCCCAGACGCCCAATCTGCCGTCGCCGTCCGTGGCGGCGCTCGCCCAGGCCGGGCAG
>CALFZM010000279.1 GCA_937952235.1 uncultured Opitutia bacterium
GTCACCCTCATCACGCCGGGCGGCCCGGGAAAGAAGAAGTGATGCCGGCAAACGGATGCCGGCAAACGGGGTCTGCCTGTTACATGTTACCGCGTTCTTCCGACCAGGCCGTGCGGGATGGAACCGTTCTAACATGTAACAGGCAGACCCCGTTGCCCGCTCAAAAGTACCATTCCCCACCTGACGAATTGCCTGTCCGTTCCCCTGCTGCCATGGGAAAACGCGATGAAAATCGGCTTTCCCGTCGGTCTGCCCCGCAGCGTTTCCCTTCTGCTGCTTTCGCTCGGCGGCCTCGCCGTCGGGGGACGGCTCCCAGCCGCCGTTCCCGCCGGCACGGGCGAGACCGCGCATTTCTGGTACCGGCTCGCGCCGAAGGACGGGCCCCACATCGACACGCAGCGAGGCAGCCAGGCGTTCGGTCTAGGCGACGGAAAGATCTTCTTCTCCGAGGACAACGGCCGCACCTGGCCCTACACGGCCGCGTTCGCTGACACCGCGCAGGTCAACTTCAGTTGCATCCTGGAGAACGGCAACGTGGTCTTCGCCACGCCGCACCGGATCTTCGTCGCCACCCACCGGCTCCGGTCCGTGCGCGAGCTCACGGTGAAGGATCGCGACGGGAGCGATTTCCGGCCGCCGCCGCCGCGCAACCCGGACAACGCCGGCTGGTATTTCTACTCGCTCGACGGCGTGAACACGTTCGACGTCGGCGGACGCGAGATGCTGATCTGGGGCAACTACGCCAACGTGCGCACGGAGCCCGTTTCCTCGAACCTCTACTACTCGTTCGACGGCGGCGAGACGGTGAGGATCGCGTACACCTTCGGGCAGAATCCAAAACACCAGTACCCGGGCGCCGCTCCCTCGAGCTGGCTCGGCGCGGCGGATAATCCCGTGCTCTGCCGCCACGTTCACTCGGTGTCGTACCATCCCGCGGAAAACGCCTTCTACGCCTGCACGGGCGACAACAACCGCGTGCATGGCAAGCCGGAGTGCCACTGGCTGCGCGGGACCTACGACGCACGCGCCGACCGCTGGGAATGGCGCGTCGTGGTCTCATCGGAGTCCAAGTCGCGCTTCAAATCCGGCGGCATCAACGTGGCCGACGGCCAGATCTACTGGGTGGCCGATGCCAACGGCGAGAAGCGCCCGGACGAGAAGTACGACCGCGGCATCTTCCGCAGCGCCCCCGCCGACCTGCCGTTTCCCGAGCGCCATGTGAAGCTCTACGACGCGCCGTACGAGCTCGCGGTGATGACGATCGACGGAGACGTGCTGCTCGCGCCCGAATACGGTCCGGCGAATCCCTGCCTCACCGGCTTCCTCATCTCCACCGACCGGGGTCGCACGTGGGGCGTGTATGACCTGAAGGAGTTCGGCGACCGCTCGGGCGTGCGGGTGAACCGACGCAACAGCGAAGGCTGGTTCCGCGTCGACCTGCGCGCGAAGTGGCTCGACCGCGCCGAGGTGTTGTTCATCAAGCCGAAGCCGGCGAGGTGAGAGTCGGCGTCCCCCGGCCGGAACGCGTCACGTGTCAGGTGACGTGCCGGCGCCGCAGCGTCCGCCCCTGCACCCACGGCCCCTCGACGTGGAGGCGCTGCGGGCGGGCGGGCGGCCCGCGTTCGCCGCGGTTGAGCATAGCGACCAGGACATCGACCGCGATGCCGCCGATGTGCGACCAGTCCTCGAACACGCCCGCGAGGTCCGTATCCGGATCGGGGATGCAGGGGCAGGCCACGCCGAGATCGGCGGGGGCGTCGAGCTTGAGTTCGCGCAGCATATCGAGCACGTAATACGCCCCGCTCACGATGGCGTCGGGGCGATACCTCCGGATCCACCGGCCGAGCGCCGCCACGTCGGTGTACGGCGCATCGCAGGTCGGCACCGCCGGCGGCCTTCGCACGGCGTTCTCCTCCACGAGATACGCCGCCAGGTTGTGGCCCCCGGTGCGCTCGTTCTGGACCGCGTCGAGGGCGAGGCCGATCCGCCGGTAGCCGCGGCCGTGCAGTTCGGACATGATCCGGCGGATGGCGAGGTAATGCGCCGGCGACACGGTATGCAACCGGGGCTCGGCGACGCCGTATCCGAACGTCACGGCGGAGAACTTGTCCCAGCCGAATTGCAACCGGGCGTGCGGAATCCGCTGCGGGCAGAGCAGCAATCCCCCGATGTTGCGGGTTCTCAGGATCTGCTCGAGCCGGCGCGCGCTCACTCCCGGGGCGCTGAGGTCGAAGGTCTCGAGCTCGAACCCGCATCGGCGGGCCCGGGCGAGCGCCCCCTGATGGGCGGCGCGAAAATGCGGCACCTCCTGCCAGCGGAAATTCCCGGCCGAACTCACGAGCCAGCCGAGGGTGCCATGGAATACGACCGGGCGTTTCTGGGTCCGGTAAGCCACGAGCGACGACAGCATCGGATCGGGCATGTAGCCGAGCTGGTCGGCGATCCGGCGGATCCGCCGACGGGTCGCGGCCGGGATGCGCGGGTGGTCCCTCAGGGCGAGCGAGACGGTGGTGCGATGCACGCCGGCCCGACGCGCGACGTCGTCCTGGGTGGTGCGGGCGGAGTTCATGGGCAGGATTGAGGGCGAAGGGAACGGCTGCGTGTGGCACGTGCGAAGACCGCGAGTGCCGGCGCGGCTGCCGCGGAAAAGCGGTCAGTCACGTGTGAGACTGTGACGCCCCTCGTCGCAGAACCGGCCCGCCGGCTAACGTGCCCACTTTGGTCAGCCCTGTTCCCGGGCGGTTCCGTTCCGGCACGGATCACCCGGTCGCAATGGAATCCCACTTCCCTCGATTCTCCATGAAGTTCCCTTCCCATGCCCGAGTCGCCGGCTGGCTTCGCCCCCCTTGCGGATGCCTCGCCTTCTCCGCCCTTGCCGCCCTGGCCTGGGCGCAGCCAGCAACGCCAACGGCAGCCGCCACGCCCTCACCTGGCGAGGCGCGCACCGGCAGTGGCGCCACCGACGAAGTCCTCGTCCTCTCGCCGTTTGAGGTGAACACCGACCTGGACACCGGGTACCTCGCGACCACGGCGCAGTCCGGCACGCGGCTGCGCACGGAGCTCAAGGACATCGCGTCGTCGATTTCAGTCGTGACGAAGGACTTCATGAACGACATCGGCGCCACCGATCTCGGAGGCCTGCTGGTCTACACGCTCGGCACCGAGGTCAACGGCGTCGGCGGAAACTTCTCCGACGCGGGCACCGTCGCCAACCCGAACGGCAACGAGACCGACTATGACGGAGCGTTCGCCAGCGCCGGCCCGAGCACCCGCGTGCGCGGACTGACCTCGGCGGACATGTCGCGCGACTTCTTCATCACCAGCATCCCGTTCGACACCTACAACACCGATCGCGTGGAGATCAGCCGCGGGCCCAACGCCATGCTGTTCGGGCTGGGCAGTCCGGCGGGCATCATCAACCACTCGCTCATCACGGCGAGCCTCCGCCGTCGCAGCACGCAGGTGGAGCTGCGGACCGACCAGTTCGGCTCGTTTCGCACCTCGCTCGATCACAACCAGGTCCTCGCGCGCGACCGGTTCGCGCTCCGCGTGGCGTCGGTTTACGAGGAGAACCGCTACAAGGTCGAGGAGGCCTGGCGCCGCCACAAGCGGGCATTCCTCACCGGTACGTATCGGCCGTTCAAAGACACGACGGTCCGGGTGTCCGGCGAGATCGGCGCGGTCGATTCCAACCTGCCCGAGACGCGTCCGCCGTACGACGCCTACTCCTACTGGTGGAGCGCGGGTCGCCCGGTGTGGGATCCGAACACGAACACCGGCCGCCTGCTCGGCGCCCCCGCGACCGGGTATCCGAACCCGTTCACCGCCACCGGCGCTCCCGCGCCCATCGGCGCCCCGCCGGGCAATACGGGGCGGTTGTTCAGCGCCCAGCTCGGCGCGATCGGCGGGGGCAACCGCCCCATGGTCATTGTCTACAACGACCCCAACCGCCCGTCGCCCGGCCTTGGACTTCCGGGCTCGGATGTCGTGGGCCTGCGCGCGGGCAACTACCCGGGCCGGATCGTCAATGCCGCCGGCGCGCTCGCGCAGACCGAAATGCGCGGCATGCGCGATTCCGCCCTGATCCTCAACCAGGTCCTCAACTGGAACAACCTCACGGCCGGCTTCTGGAAGAGCACGCAGATCACCGATCCGGCGATCTTCGACTTCCATCGCCACATGCTCCATGGGCCGAACAAGCACGAATGGGCCCGGTTTCACGCCTACAACGCAACGATCGAGCAACGCCTGCTCGACGGGAAGGCGGGCTTCGAACTCGCGGCGAACCGCGACAGCCTCGAGAACGGCAACTGGCTCGGCCTCGACAGCATCATCAGCGGCTACGCCTTGCGCGTCGACATCCAGACGCACCTGCCCAACGGCGCGGTGAACCCCAACTTCGGCCGCCCGTTCACGGTCGCCTACAGCAAGGCCAGCATGAACAGCTACGACCGCGACACCGCGCGCGCCACCGGCTTCTACAACCTCGACCTGCGCAAGGTCGGATCCGGCCGGCCGTGGCTGGGCCGGCTGCTGGGCCAGCACCGGATCACCGGCACGTATTCGAAATACGTGAACACGGCCTTCATCTCCTCCGGCAACTTCGCCCTGGTCCCCGGCACCGACTTCAGCCTCGCACAGTGGGGCGTGGTCGATAACAACGGCTCCGGCCGCCGCGGCCTCCCGATCATCCGGTACCTCGGGCCCGACGTCAGCCAGTCCCCCACCCCCGCCCGGGGCGCCATCTCCGTTCCGACTCAGCAGTGGCCCGATCAGCTCGGCAGCGCGAAGATCCTTTTCTACAACGCCCCGGTAGCCGGTGCGACCACGCCCGGCACCTGGAGCGAGCGCACGTTCAGCATCGGTGCCAACGGCGAACGCGATCTCGATGCCACCCGCCGCTACGTGACCTTCACCCGCGAGAAGGTCGATTCCGCCGTCGGCATCGCACAATCGTACTGGCTCGAGGGCAAGCTGGTGAGCACGCTCGGATGGCGGCGCGATGACGTCCGCACCTACAACGCCGGCACCGCCGCGATCGACCCGGACACCGGCCTCGCGTTGATCGGCGAGAACTACCAGCCGCGTCCCGTGCTCAACCAGTCGGAGACGAGCTTCAACTACGGCGTGGTGGCCCATTCGCCCGACTTCATCGAGCGGCGTCTCCCATTCGGCACCCGCCTCAGCGTGTCCTACAACCAGGCCGACAACTTCAGGCCGGCGGGCCAGCGGTACGATCTCTACGACCGCCCTCTCCCCGCGGAAACCGGGAATACCCGGGAGTACGGTGCGATGATCAACACGTTCGACGGCAAGCTCGTGCTGCGATTCGCCCACTACAAGACCACCTCCGGCCTCTCCTCCTCCCTCGTCTCCGGCCTCGCCACGCCGAAGGGGCAACTCCTGACGATGATGCGCTCGGTGCAGGCGGAGAATCTCGAGGGCACGAACGACAACAACCCGGCCGGCATCGCGGCGTGGAACGAGTGGTGGAACGGCCCCACGGGCGCGCAGCTCCGGGAGACGTTTCGTTTCACCGAGCGCACCAGCATCAATCCGACGACCGGAGAACTCGTCGCCACGCTCACCAGCGACAGCCGCAACGCGGAGGTCTTCGAGACCGCCGACGTCGTTTCCACCGGCGAGGAACTCGAGGCCGTCCTCAACCCCACCCCGCGGTGGCGGGTCGCGTTCAACGTCAACCGCGCGCGCGCCGTGCGCAGCCGGGTCGCGCTGAATCTCCGCCGCGTCTTCGAGGAGTTGCGCACCGTGACGCAGGGCCCCGCGGGTGCCTTGCGCGTGAACGACGCCAACGCCGTCACGCTCGCCGACAACTGGCGCACCAACTATAACCAGCTCCTGCCGTATCTGGCCTCGGAGAATGCCCCCGCGGACGAGCTGCGCGAATGGCGCTGGAACGCGATCACCAACTACACGTTCGGCGAGGGGCGGCTGAAGGGCTTCAGCGTCGGCGGGGGCATCCGCTGGCAGGACGAGCTCGTCTACGGCTTCCCGATCGTCAACGACCCGGCCTTCGGCATCGTGCCCGACATCAGGAATCCGTACTACGGGCCGGCCCAGTCCAGCTACGACGCGTGGATCGGCTACCGCCGGAAGTTCGAGAAGTTCGGCTGGAGCGTGCAACTCAACGTCCGGAACATCGGCGTCGGCGAGGAACTCATCCCGGTCAGTGCGCAGCCGGACGGCACTCCGAACAGCTGGCGTATCCGCGAAGCCCAGACGTGGTCGCTCCGGAGCACGTTCACGTTCTGACCCGCCCGGCCGGGCCGCCCGCGAAGGCGCACTTGGTCCCGCCTCCCGGCGGCGGGGGCGGCAAAGCCTTCCCGTCCCGCGCCGCGGGCGCATCTCCGTCGCTATCCGTCTTCCGCTCCATGAAGCAGCTCGCCCTCGCCTTCTTCCTCCAGCTTCCCCTCGTGGCTTTGGTCGCCGGGTCGGCGCCCCCGGTTTCGACCGGACCCGTTCGGTTCAACACCGCGTTCGAAGGCGCAGCCGTGGGCCGGATCGATGTGCTCGGGGAAACCGCGTTCCGCATACACGTACCCGGGCAGCAGGACCAGCGGGGCCGCAACCGGCAGGCGACGTGGTACTACTTCCGGATGGACAACGTGCGCGGCCGGGAACTGTCGCTCACACTTACCGGCTTCCTGCCGGGCGAATACAACGAGCGCCCGTCGCCGCATATGAACGGCGAGCCGCGGCCGGTCTTCAGCCACGACGGCGAACGGTGGCAGCACGTCGACGATATGACCTGGGACAATCAGGCGAAGGAGGCCACCTTCAGGCTGCGGGCGGAGAGCAGTTCGCTCTGGGTCGCGCTGGTGCCTCCGTACCCGCACTCGCGCCTCGTGCGATTGCTCGGCGAGATCGAGGTGTCGCCCCATGCGCGCGTCGAGACAGTCGGCCGAAGCGTGCTCGGACGCGAACTGCAGATCGTGACGGTAACGGATTTCGCGCAGCCGGATGCGGCGAAGAAGACCGTATGGCTCCAGGCTCGCGACCACGCGTGGGAAACTCCGACCTCCTTCATCATGGAAGGCGCGCTGAAGTTCATCGTGTCGGACGAACCGGACGCCCGCACGCTCCGGCAGACGCATATCTTCGTGTTCACGCCGATGGTAGATCCTGACGGCTGCGCGCTGGGTCGCGTGCGTTTCAACGCCAATGGCTGGGACCTCAACCGGCACTGGGACGAAGTCGATCTGCGCGATCCCGTCTGGCTGCAACGTTTGCCCGAAGTCTGGTATTTCAAGAAGGCAATTCGCGACTACGTGGGCAGCGGCCATCGCATTTCGCTCATGGTGAACCTGCACAACACGATTTCCGAATACATGTCGGCGCGCGCGCCGACGCCGGAGGATCTGCCGCGCTTGCAGCGCTTTTTCGCACTGTTGGTGGCAAACTCTCAATTCGATCCCGCGCGGCCATTCCAGGGGCGACCGGCCCCGAGCCGCACGTCGGGCACTGCGCCGCCGTGGTGGGTCACCTACCAGGTCCCGACCGCCCTGATCGAAACCCGGATAGCACCGGGTCGGAAACTCGGAGGTTCACCGACGGTCGAGCACCGTCTTGCCTTCGGTCCCGAATTGCTGCGGGTGATGGCCGAAGCCGTGAAGTGACCTCTTGCCGTGCGTCCACAGAGTGGAGGCCTGAACTCCGTCGCAGCCGCTAACAGCCGGCCGCGTCGCATTGCCCGCGGACATGATGCCGTGGCCGGAGCGAGGGGACGTTGGCCGCCGGTGCCGCGTCCACGTCGGACCAGCCTCGCCTGCGGGCCGGAACCTGCTGCACACTGCGCGGGCATGAACCGTCTCCTTGTTCTGCTCGCCCTGCTTCCCGTCCCGGCGTTTGCGCAGCTCGCCTCGCAGGAATGGGGAAAACCCGCGGGCGCGCATCGGATCCACGCCAAGGCCGAGTTTCTGGCGGGCCTGCCGATGGGGCCTTTTGCGAATCGACCGGATGGTCATCTCGTCACGGTCGAGGACGCCGATAACGCGCAGCATGCGCTGATCTCCAGGGACGATGGCAAGTCGTGGGAGAAGTTTCCCGTCTTCGCCGAGCCGGCGAAGTTCCGGCTCAGCTACGAGCGGGCGCTCACCTGCACGCGCCAGGGCGTCGTGATCGTGGCGTTCATGAACCTCGTGGAGCGCGCCGGCTGGGCCTGGAATCCGGAGATCCACGATTCGCCCGGCGCGCGGCTGCCGACGTACGTGGTACGCAGCCCTGACGGCGGCCGCACCTGGGATCCTCCGCAGAAGCTTCACGACGACTGGACCGGAGCGATCCGGGACATGGTCGAGCTTGCGGACGGCACCGTCGTCTTCACCAGCCAGATGATGCTGCACGAGCCGGGACGTCACGCGGTGGTGACCTACGCGTCAAAAGACCAGGGCCGGACCTGGCGGCGGAGCAACGTGATCGACCTTGGCGGCATCGGCCACCACGACGGCGCCATCGAGGCCAGCTTCGTCGAGCGCAGGAACGGCCACCTCTGGATGCTGATGCGCACCAACTGGGGGCGGCTCTGGCAGGCGGAGTCGCTCGACCAGGGCCTGAGCTGGCGACCCATCGGCCCGACGGACCTCGACGCCAGCGCCACCCCGCCGATCCTAGAGCGCCTCGCGAGCGGCCGGCTGTTCCTCGCCTGGAACCGCTACCACTGGCACGGTACCACAGAGTATCCTGCCGCCGGCGGCGACCGCCAGTGGAGCGGCACGCGCACGTCCAACAACCGGCAGGAACTGTCGATCGCGTTTTCCGATGACGACGGCCGGACCTGGACCAAGCCTGAGGTGATCGGCACCGTGCCGCCCGGAACCGCGGGCAAGTACGCCCGCGGAGAGCTCTCGTATCCCTACGTCTTCGAGCGGCGGCCCGGCGAAATCTGGCTCACCGCCTGGCGCTTCGGCGGCTTCCGGGTGCGCCTGCGAGAGAAAGACTACATCCCGGCGCAGTAGGCCTGAAGCGAAAGCCAGGACTTCAATAGTGCAGCCGGTTCCTCGCGAAGCGCGCTGCACCGTCAGCAGCCCGGCTTTGGACAGGATGAACAGGATTCACAGGATGGCTGGATCGAGCCGTCAGCTTCGGACACCGGACTCGGATCAACGCCCGCTCCGGGCCTTCATCCTGTTAATCCTGTTCATCCTGTCTCCACCCCGATCCTGGCGCAGTCGGCGAGGTAATCGCTTCTGTCCTACCGTCAGAGCAGGTTCAATCGAGCAGGTTCTTCCATCGCTTCGCCGCGTTCTCAGAAATGCCCGACTCAGGTCTTGGACAGGATGAACAGGATTCACAGGATGGCTGGATCGAGCCGTCAGCTTCGAACACCGGAGCGGATCAACGCCCGCCCCGGTCCTTCATCCTGTTAATCCTGTTCATCCTGTCTCCACCCCGATCCTGGCGCAGTCGGCGAGG
>CALFZM010000280.1 GCA_937952235.1 uncultured Opitutia bacterium
CGAACATGTGTTACCCTTGTCTTCGGTCCAAAGAGAGGACAAGCCGCTCCACCTTGCAGTGCGGCCGGTATTGCCGGTGAGGTGAAGGCCCGCCTGCCTCGCAGCGCTCAGGAGTGCTGGCGGGCGAGGTGCGAGATCATCACCACGCCGTGCGCCAGCGCCAGCACCAGCAGGCCGATCCCGGAGCCACGCTCCATGCGCAGCAGCGTGCGCTGGCTGAGCCGGCCGTGGCCGCGCGACACCGCCCAGCTCAACCCGAAGAACCAGCCGCCCACGCCGACGGTGACCCCGGCGATGCACACGAGCTTGCTGGGCCAGGTCGGTTCGACCCAGCCGCGCGACACGAAACTCGCGGCGAGCACGATCCAGAAAAGCAGCACGCCGGGATTGGCCATCGTGCGCACGAATCCCGTCCAGAACGCCGAACGCGGATGCAGCCGGCGTTCGATTTTCTCCTCCAGCTGGTCCGCCGCTTCGCCGAGGTGCAGGGGAGCCAGGACCGATTTCGCAAACAGGAACTTGAGCCCGAGGAAGAGCATGAAGACGAAACTGAACAGCTCCATCCCGGCCTTGAGCACGGGATGACTGAACAGCGAAGCGAAACCCGTGAAGGCGACGAAGCAGTAAAGGACCTCCATCATGGTCGCGCCGAGTCCGATGAGCGCGGCCCACTGAAACCCGCGCCGGACGCCCTCGTTCATGATCGTGAGGTTCACGGGGCCGACGGGGATCGACAGCAGCAGACCGCTGACAAATCCCGTCACCGCGGCCACGGCATACGCTTCGAGGTTACCCATGCGAGGCAGCAGAACCGCGCGGCGCGGCGGAGGCGTCAAACCCAGAGTGCAGGGGTGCGGGCGTTACGACTCCCGCCGCTCGCCCTCGAGCCGGTACCAACCGGCCAGGCCGCAGAGGCCGAAACCGAGGGCATTCAGCGAGCCGTGGATGAGCCGCATGTGCGGCAGGTCCAGCCAGCCCACGCCGGCGAAGGTGCCGCGCAACGCGTAAAGGACCGCGAACACCATGGCGATGAACAGCGCCGCGCCCGAGGCGCCGATCAGGAGTCGCGTGGGGAGGGAGAACCGTCCCTCGAGGCCGATGCGGACCTGGAACACGCCCACCACCATGCCCGCGAGCGCCAGTCCGCACGCCGCCGCGCGTTCGAAGCTGAGGCCCCACCCGAGCTGCGTGGCGGTGATCCCGGCGGCGAGCGCGGGCACGCCGAGGACGACCCCGACCGTCGCGCGCGAGGCGAGGCGGACGAAGAACAGTTCCCGCTGCACCAGCCCGGCGATGAGCGGGAGGACGAGCCCCGCCGTGTGGAAATGCACCGCGGTGAGGGCGACGATCGCCGGCGTGAAACCCAATGGCGTCGCCCCGCCGCGATCGGCCAGGACCCAGATGCCACCCACGGCCGAGAACCCGAGCGCGACGTCGGCGCTCAACCGATCCAGGTCGCGGGCCATCCCGCCGCGCCGGAGTCGGACGACGCCGATCGCGCCCAGGCGGAACGTCAGCAGCGCCCACGGCAGGGCGGCCAGCGCGGCCCATCGTCCCGGCGGCAGCCAGCACGCCACGGCGAGGAGGATCGCGGCCGGCAGTTGCACGGCGTTGACGACGCGAAACGCGCGGGCGACCGACGCCGCTTCGTCCCGGTCCGCCAGCAGCGCGAGCGCCAGCGGCGCCAGCACCAGCGCGGCGAACAGCAGGAGCGCCAGCGACCAGGCCTCGCCGCCGGGGGACGGCGGGCGGAGCACCAGGAAGACGGCCCAGGCGGCGGCGCCCGCGAGGGTTCGATGAAGGACGGACATCCCGCCCAACGTGCGGAACGCGCCGCCCGAGGCAATCGCGGGCTCCGCCGGGCGCGGCCAACATTTGCGTGTCTTTCCGGCGATTCGTGGTTACCTCGGCGGCCATGAAGACGCGCAAGGAGATCGTCGAGAACTGGCTGCCCCGCTACACCGGGGTGCCGTTGAACGGTTTCGGCGAATACGTCCTGCTCACCAACTTCGACTACTACCTGCAGTTGTTTTCCCAGTGGCACCGCGTGCCGGTCGTCGGCCGGGACAAGCCGATGCCCAGCGCGACCGCCGGGCAGATCTCGATCATCAACTTCGGCATGGGCAGCGCCACCGCCGCGACGGTGATGGACCTGCTCAGCGCGATCAATCCGAAGGCAGTGCTGTTTCTCGGCAAGTGCGGCGGCGTGAAGCACCGGGCCGCCATCGGCGACCTCATCCTCCCGATCGCCGCGATCCGCGGCGATGGCACGAGCAACGACTACTTTCCCCCCGAGGTCCCCGCCCTGCCCGCCTTCGCCCTGCAGAAGGCCATCTCGACCACCATCCGCGACCATTCGCGCGATTACTGGACCGGCACGGTGTACACCACCAACCGCCGCGTGTGGGAGCACGACGACGATTTCAAGCGCCACCTCCAGCGGATCCGTGCCATGTGCATCGACATGGAGACGGCGACGATCTTCATGACCGGCTTCTACAACGAGATTCCCACCGGGGCCCTCCTGCTCGTCTCCGACCAGCCGATGACGCCCGAGGGCGTGAAGACCGCGGAGAGCGACCGGCACGTGGACGAGAAGTTCGTGCAGGACCACCTGCGCATCGGCATCGACTCCCTGAAACAGCTCATCAACCAGGGGCTGACGGTGAAGCACCTGAAGTTCTAGGGCGGATTCAATCACTCTGTAGCCCGAACCTAAACGCAAAGTCGCAAAGGCACGCGAAGTTTCGCCAAGATTTCCTTCGTCAGCCGCCGGGGGACGGGCGGCTCCACCAAAGGCGGCATCATTCCAGCTCAGGCGAGGTTCACCGGATCGACGTCGAGCACCTCGGTGACATCGTCCGGCCAGGCAAACTCGCCGCGCAGCCGCTGCAGCTCAGGCACGACCTTCGTCACCGCATTGGTGAAATACCAGAGCTGCCAGCGATACTCGTCCTTGATCTTCTCGATCGGCGACGCCGACGGCCCGCGCAGCTCCACCCGGTCGCCGAGGGTCCGCTCCACCAGCCGGGCCCAGTGCTCGCTGAAGAACTTCAGCTTCTCGGGATTGGGGCCGCGAAACAGGTGATGGATGAGATGGCGGTAGGGCGGATAATGATACGCCTTCCGGATCGCGAGCTCGCTCGCGGCGAAACCCGCGAAGTCCGCCTGCCGCGAGAACTGCACCGCCTCGGCCTGCGGAGTGAACGTCTGCACGATCACCTCGCCGGCCCGGTCGCCGCGGCCGGCGCGCCCCGCCACCTGGACGAGGAGCTGGAAGGTGCGCTCGTTGGCCCGGAAATCCGGGAGATGCATCGAGATGTCGGCGTCGACCAGGCCGACCAGCGTCACGTTGGGAAAATCCAGCCCCTTCCCGATCATCTGCGTGCCCACGAGCACGTCGATCTGCCCGGCGCGGAACGCCGCGAGCACCTCGCGGAACCGGTTCTTCCGCGCCATCGTGTCGGTATCCATCCGTTCGATGCGCGCGCGGGGCACCACGCGGCGGACCGCCTCCTCGACCCGCTGCGTGCCGAGCCCGCGCCACCGGATCTCGGGCGCCCCGCACTTGGGGCAGCGCACGGGCGCGTCGCGCTCCGACCCGCAGAGGTGGCACCGCAGCCGCTCGTCGCTGCGGTGATACGTCAGCGTGATGCTGCAGTGCGCGCACTCCTCGACGTGCCCGCATTTGGTGCACAGCATCGAGGACGAGTACCCGCGGCGGTTGATGAACAGGATCGTCTGCTCGCGCCGCTGCAGCCGGTCCTGCATCGCCCGCACGAGCCGGCCCGAGAGCGCCGGAAGCGCGCGCTGCTTCATCGCCTCGATCCGCATGTCCACGACGTCGATGAAGGGCAGCTGCCGGTGATCGACGCGCTGCGTGAGCTGCAGGAGCCGGTACTTGCCGGCCTCGACGTTGGTGAAGCTTTCCAGCGACGGGGTGGCCGAGCCGAGCAGGCAGACGGCGCCCGCCAGCTTCGCCCGCACCACCGCGACGTCACGGCCGTGGTACCGCGGCGTCTCGTCCTGCTTGTAGGCCGGCTCGTGCTCCTCGTCGACCACGATGAGCCGCAGGTCCCGCACCGGCGCGAAGACCGCCGAGCGGGCGCCGACGACCACGCGGGCCTCGCCGGTCGAGAGCGCGAGCCAGCCGTCGAGACGCTCGCCCTCGCTGAGGTGGCTGTGCCACACCACGCAGCGCTGGCCCGGGGCGATGGCCTCGAGCCGGGAGCGGAGGCGCGCCACGGTCTGAGGCGTGAGCGCCACCTCGGGTACAAGGAACACCACGCCGCCGCCGGCGAGCAGCGTCGCCTGGATCGCACGGAGGTAGACCTCGGTCTTGCCGGAGCCGGTGACCCCGTGGAGCAGCGTGACGCCGAACCTCCCCGCCGCGAGCATGCCCGCGACCGCGTCGACCGCGGCCTGCTGCTCGGCGTTGAGCGCATGGGGCTGTGCGGCGACGAGCTCGCCGGCGGCGTGCTGGTCGGCATACGCGACGCGTTCGATCCGGCGCGACTCCTCCCGGACGGTGCCCCGGCGGACGAGCCCCGCCGCGATGGCCGGCGACAGGCCGAGGCGCGCGAGCACGAGCGACTTCGCCTGCGGGCGGAACTGCTGCTCGAGGAAGCGGTAGAGCCGCGCCTGCTGCGGAGCGCGGCGTTCGAGCGCGCTCAGTTCCTCGGGGGCCAGCCGCGTCGCGACGGCGAGCAGCTTTTCCTGCTTCAAGCCCGCGCCCCGCCGGACGGCGACCGGGATCATGGTCTCGATGATCAGATCGAGCCCGCAGGCATAGTAGCGCGCCATCCAGCGCGCGAGTTCCAGGAGGTCGGGCGGCAGGGCCGGAAACGGATACACGAGCTGCGCCACCTGCTTCAGGCGCTCGACGGGGAAATCCCGGGGCGCGCCGATCTCGCCCACGATCCCGAGCTTCAGCGCGTTGACCACGGGGACGCGGACCAGCGAACCCACCGCGACGGCGCCCCGCAGCGACTCCGGCACGCGGTAGTGCAGGAGCTTGTCGAATCCGGCGAGCGGATGGACCCCGACGATCATCCGGCGACATTGGCTGGACGCAGCGCGCGCCCGCAACCCAACGTTTGAGCGGCTGGGCGCCGCGCGATGGCGAAGGGAGCCTCTTCGCCGCCCAACGATCCCATTGACAGCCGGCGGGCCGGCAGGGGACAGTCGCGCCGTGAGCCAGACCGCCGCGCGCGAGAAATTTCGAAGCTTCCTGACCCGAAGGGGACTGCGCGCCACGAACCAGCGGCTGGCGATTTTCGACGCGGCCTTCGCGCAGCCGGAGCATTTCACCGCGGAGCAGTTGCTGGACTACGCGCGCGCGATCGACGATTCCGTCTCGCGCGCGACGGTGTATCGCACGCTGCCGATCATGACGGAGAGCGCCCTCCTGCGGGAGGTCGACATCGGCTCGGGCGAAAAGTACTACCGGCCCAACCGCGAGGGCGACAGCACGCAGATCGCGCAGGTCGTGTGCATCGACTGCGAGCGGATTTTCGAGATCAGTGCGCCGTTCATGTCCTGGTACGGGAGCACGGTGTCCTCCAAGCTGGGCCTCACCCCGGTGACGCAGCGCCTCCAGGTCAGCGCGCAGTGCAACCAGTACCGGGAGACGGGCACCTGCCCGCGACGCGCCTGAGCCCGCCGCCGCGATGCCGAAGGCCCGCAACCGCGATTTCGAGTTCGAGATCGGATTCTTCGAGTCGGTCCTGCGCCGCAATCCCGCTGACGCCACGGTGATCGAGCTGCTGGGCGGCCTCTATACCCGCCACGGGCGGATCGCCGACGGCCTGCGGATGGACCGCCGCATGGTGAAGCTGCAGCCCGGCAACGCCACGGCGCATTACAATCTCGCCTGCAGCCTCGCGCTGCTGAAGCGCAAGGCCGACGCGCTGCGCGAACTGCAGCGTGCCGTGCAACTCGGCTACCGCGATGCCGACTGGATGCAGCAGGACCCGGATCTCGAGGCGTTGAAGCAGCACCCGCTGTTCGTCGCGCTGCTGCGGGAGTTGAAACCGGACAGCTGAGCCAACGATTCGGAAAGGTGGAGCCGCCTGTCCCCAGGCGGCTGGCATGCGACGGACCGGTCCCAGCGGCTTGGGGACAAGCCGCTCCACCTTGCGTGCGGCCGCGTCCGCCCGTGATGCGCAGGCTCCACCGGACGGTGTCGGCTGCACGGCATTCGCGGACGACCGGCCGCGGGTCGCCCGAGGATCGAGCCGCGGTGCCGCCCGCCCGGCCCGCGGCCCCCGCCGGCCTACCTCAAGCCGAACAATTGCTGCAGCACCGTTTCGAGGTCACGGCCGGGCTCCCACGCCCCGCGCCGCTGCACGGCGAGGCTGCGGCTTCGTTCCCGGCGCTCGACGGCGGAATTGACCTCGATGATCTGCGGGTCGTGCGGGCGGAGCCCGGCCACTTCGTCGGGTGCGAGCGGCGTCCACGAAAAAGGCAGGCCCGTCCAGTTGAAGCGGATTTCCCAGCCGGAAACCAGGCCGAGGGGAAGCGGGCGCGTGAGGAGCGAAGGATAACGTTGGACGAAATCGGGGGTGCGCACCGTGGCGATCTTCAGCCGCACGACCGTCTCCTGGCGCGCGAAGAAATCGAGGGGGCTTCGCAGCCGGCCGGCGCGCCACTCGTTGTAGAAGGACACCGGGTCGAGCCCGAGCAGGTTCATGCCGTTCCACATCCCATGTTCGTTGCGGCTGCCGAACTTCCTCCGGTCGTACCACGCCTGGAAGTCGCGCGTGACGGCAAGGCCGATCTCGAAGTGCAGGTGTGCCCGCGCGACGGGAATCATGTAGCCGCCCGAACTGTGTCCCATCACGCCGAGGCTCTGCCCCGCGGTCACCTGTCGCCCCGGCTTGAGATCCGGCGCAATCCGCGCGAGATGCGCGTACAGGGTGTACACCGCCGGGGCGTGCTGCGGATGTTCGAGGACCACGTAGCGGCCGTAGCTGCTCTGGCCCGGCGACGCACTGACGTGACGGACCACTCCGGCCATGGCCGCGAATACCTCGTCGAGCGGCGCGCCCCGCCGATCGCGGCCGACGGGCCGGATATCGATGCCCTCGTGAAACTGCGTGCCTCCGCTCCGGACGCCGCCGAAACCGCCGGAGTCCGGATCGCCGGACCCGGCGTGCTGCAGCCATTGCGACGCCGGCCGGCCTTCCGCCCATGCCCGGTCGGGCGTGGGCCACACAAGTTCGAACGACGGCGCCGCCCGCAGCGCCGCCCCCAGCACGAAGGCGACGAACCCCACGCCGCGAAAGACCCGCCTGCCGCGCCGCCTCATCCTTTGCGCGCCAGCTCCTGCTGGATGGCTGCGGAGCTCTTCTTGAGGTTCTGCACCAGTGCCGGCAGCTCGGTGTCCGGCCGCTCGACGAACACGAACAGTGCCCCGTTCGTGATCGGACCGTCGATCCGCCGCGCGCCGACGGCCTGGCCGTCGAGCATGAGCACGAGCCGGCGACCCTGGTGCGTGACGGTCAGCCGGTAGAAATCGCGCAGCGCGGAGGGCGCGAGCTGGAAAAGCAGGCACTCGCCCAGGTCGACCCGGACGAGTTCGACGTTGCCGATGTCGCCTTCGGCGATCACGGGCTTGGGATTGACGGTGACCTTCACGCCGCTCTGCGGGAGCGTGAGCGGCACGCCGTCGCCGGCGCCGGCTTCCAGGAAGAAGCGCGCCACGACGGGCGTGTAATCCTTCGGTGCCGCCCGACTCGTGCAGCCGGCGGTGAAGGCCAGGCAGCCGGCCGCCAGCAGGCCGAGCCAACGGGCCGAAAACTCGAGCTTCCGCGCCCTCACGCCGACGCGGCCGGCGCCGCGAACGCCGACATGATCTCCGCCCCGATCGCATCGGCGACCAGGCGGCCGCGGGAGGTGAGCACCACCTGCTCGCCCTGCCGGCGCAGCAGCCCCGATTCCGCGAGCTGGGCCAGCGCCGCCTCCACCTCGGCCCAGGGCGCATCGGGCGCGCGCCGCCGCCAGGGCGCCAGGTTCACGCCGGCGTTCATGCGCAGGCCGAAGATCAGCGCATCCTCGGCCAGCAACGCGGGCGTCAGCATCACCCGGTCCTCGGTGACGCGCTCACCGCGCGCGAGGTTCTCCAGCCAGCGATCGAGGTCGGCGACGTTGCCGCCGCGCCAGCCGGCGTGCTGCGACGCCGCCGACGGACCGAGGCCGATCCAGGAGTGCATGTGCCAGGTATTCAGGTTGTGGCGACAAGCGTGGCCCGGCCGGGCGAAGTTGGACACCTCGTACTGCGCGTAGCCCGCCGCCTCGAGCTGCGCCCACGTCGATTCGTACAGCGCGGCCTCGTGCTCGGGATCGAGCTTCACGCGGCCCTGCGCGAGCTTGAGCCAGAGCCGCGTGTCCTCCTCGAACGTGAGGCAGTAGGTCGAGAGGTGATCGGGCGCGAGCGCCACCGCCTCGCGGATGTCCTGCTCCCACTCGGCGGCGGATTGCCCGGGCAGCGCGAACATGAGGTCGAGGTTCACGCTCGCAAATCCCGCCGCGCGGATCCGGTCGTACGCCCGCAGCACCTGCTCGCGGGAATGCCGCCGCCCGAGGGCGTCGAGCAGCGCGGGCTGGAAGCTCTGCACTCCCAGGGAAATCCGCGTGACTCCCACCGCGCGGAGCGCCGCCAGCCGCGCGTCCGTGACGGACCCAGGCGCGAGCTCGATCGTCCACTCCGACGGGGTGCCGCCGAGACGCGACCGGAGTGTCTCCGCCAGGAGTTCGAGGTGCCGCGGTGCGAGCAGGCCCGGCGTGCCTCCGCCCCAGAAGACCGTCGAGACCGGCGCCCAATCGCCCACCAGCGCGGCCTCGGCGGCGATGCCGTCGAGGTAGCGCGCCACGTCGGCCGCCGTCGGTTCCTGCTGGTAGAACGCGCAGAAATCACACGTCGACGCGCAGAACGGCACGTGCACGTACACGCCCAGCACCGGGTCAGCTTTGGCTTGCTCTGAGGGTGGCGCGATCATTACTAACGCGTTTCAACCGCCGGGTCTTTCACTCTAGGATCAAATGCACACCAACCGAATTTCTCCCGCGAGAAAAATCATCGTCTGGCTCACGGCCGCGCTCGGTCTCGCCCTCCTCACCGGCTGCGAGACCGTCACGCTCACGGACCTCACGCCGAAGTCGATGGCGGAGAATCCGTCGCAGATCTACACGTTCAGCCTGCGCGTGACGCCGCGGACGAGCACGGTCTCCGGGGTGGATCCGAAGATCGTGGTGGACGGCCAGAGCCACAACATGAAGCGGAGCCCGCTCGGCGAGAACATCTACGACTTCGAGTACCAGCTCCCGGCGGGGCGCGATCGGATGGCGTACTACTATCTCGTCAATTTCAACATCGAGGGCGGCGGTCGCGTGGCGCAGCACGAGACCTACACGCAGGTCGAGACGATCAATATCATGCGGCGGTACGTGCTCTCGCTGGAGGTGAACCGGGGCCCGGTCGGCGCGCGCATCAGCGTGCTGGGGCGCGGTTTCACGCCGCAGGATGTCGTGCACTTCGACGGCACGCCGGCCCGCACGGTGTTCGAATCGCCCAACTCGGTCAGCTTCTTCGTTCCGCCCATTGCGCCGAACCGCAACTACCAGGTCACCGTCAACGGCGCGTCCGGCAACTCGCCCGTGGGCACCTTCCGCGTGGACGCCGCGACGGTGTCGGTCACGCCGTCCTCGCTTTCCGTCCGCAGCGGCGAGCGCCAGTCGCTGACCTTCACGATTCCAAACCCGGCTCCTGCCGGCGGCACGCTGCTCGACGTCACCACCGATATTCCGGAGAGTGTGATCATGCCCGAGGTGATCGTGCCGCAGGGCCAGACGAGCATCACCGTGACGGTCGAAGGCGGCCGCCCCGGCCAGGGCAGCCTGTTCCTCAAGGGCTTCGGCTCGGGTGAGGTTTCGATCCCGATGACCGTCGGCCCGCGCTGAGCGCGGCGTCGATCACCCCTTGCCTGTGCCGC
>CALFZM010000281.1 GCA_937952235.1 uncultured Opitutia bacterium
GGGCGAACGCCGCCCGCCGGACCGGCCCGATCAGCTCGAACCAGCGCTGCTTGAGCGCGGCATCGCCGCCCACGCCGCCACCCGCCAGCGAGACGAGCACCTTCACGCGATGCGCGCGCGCCCGCTCGAGCAGGGCGGCGTTTTTCGGGTGGAACGACACGTCGCCGCGGTCGTTGGCGGGGTTCTCGAACGCGAGGTTGATGTGCGTGAGCTTCGCGTAGTCGATCGACGGCGCGAAGGCCGCGAGGTCGACCCAGTTGGGCACGTAGGCCACCACCCGGCTCTGCGCGCGCGCCGCCACGGCGGCCACGACCGCGAGCGCGAGCGCGAGCGCGGCAATTAGGCGGCGGAGGGACCGGCGGACGGACGACATCGGCAGCAACACGGGGAAACCACCGATGCGATTACGCGCGCGCCCGGGCCTGTCAACCGAAGCGGGAGCGAAAGCCGCAAAACCGGCCGGATCGGGGCCGGCGCCGACCGCAGCCGGTCGTCTCACCACGCGATGCCGTAGTCATCGCCGTGGTCGGAAGCCGCGCCCTGGAAGGTCCCGCGTTCGCGGTCGATGAGGATGGCGGTGATGGGGCCCGAGGTGCGCACGAGCCGGTCGATGCGATAGCCCATCCGCGCCAGCTCGCCGCGCACCCAGGACGGCACGTCGGCGCGCAGCACGATGCGGCCGGGCTCGGAGCGGTGCTCGCCGAACGACGAATGCATCTGGAAACTCTCGATGTTCGCGGCCTCCGCGGCCTGCTGCACATCCATGCCGAATTCGACGACGTTGAGGAAGAACTGGATGAGGTTCTGATCCTGGGAATCCCCGCCCTGCACCGAGAACGCCAGGAACGGCTTGCCGTCGCGCAGCGCCAGCGAGGGCGTGAGCGTGACGCGCGGGCGCTTGCCGGGCTCGAGCACGTTGAAGGGGTTGGAGGCGCGGTCCATCACGAAGCTCTGCATGCGTTGCGAAAGCCCGATGCCCGTGCGGCCCGCGATCACGGCGGGGATCCAGCCGCCGCTGGGCGTGACCGACACCACCCAGCCCCGGGCGTCGGCGGCCTGGATCGACGTCGTGCCCGCGTGGAAGGCCTCGTCGTGCGTCATCGTGTTGGCCGCAAGCTCGACGCGCGGCGGGGCGGGCTTTTCGGGCCGCTGCGGCCGCCAGCGGCGCACCAGGTCGGCAAACGGATTCGTGTCACCCTGGAACGGATACGGGTCGCCCGGCCCCGCCCAGGCGGCATTGCGCTCCGGGTCGATGGTGGCGAAGCGCGCCCGCGCATAGTCCTTCGAGAGCAGCCCGCGGATCGGCTCCTCGGGTGGAAACGCCGGATCGCCGTAGTAGAAGTCGCGGTCGGCGAAAGCCAGGTTCATCACCTGGTAGAGCGTGTGGATGTAGCGCGCGCTGTTGTACCCCATGCCACGGAGATCGGCGTGCTCCAGGAGGTTCAGCGCCTGCAGCAGCGCGGGGCCCTGCGTCCAGTGCGTGAGCTTGTAGACGTCGATGCCCTTGTAGTTCGTGGACACCGGTTCCTCGAGCTTCACCTCCCAGCGCGCCAGGTCCTCCCGGGTGAAGAGCCCGCCGAGCCGCCGCGTGCTGCGCACGAGCTCCGCGGCGATGTCGCCGCGGTAGAAGCGTTCGTAGGCCGCCATGATGGCCGCCTTCCGATCCCGGCCCGCGGCGCGCGCCTCGCGTTCCGCCTCGACCAGCTTGCGCAGCGTGGCCGCAAGGTCCGGCTGGCGAAACACGTCGCCCACCGCCGGCGCCGCGGGCTTGCCCGGCTCCTCCTCGCTCTCCCGCGGCAGCATGATCCGCCTCGAATCGGGCCATTTCATCAGGTCGGCGCGGCTCTTCTCGATCTGGTTCACCGCGCCCGCCTCGATCGGATAACCTTCGGCCATCTTGATCGAAGGCTCCAGCACCTCCTCGAGCGTGAGCGTGCCGAACTCGGCCAGCATCACCATCAGGCCGCCGGGCGTGCCGGGGGTCACGGCGGCGAGCGGGCCGTACTCGGGCGGGAAGGCCGGCTTCTGCTTGCGAAAAAACTCCACCGTCGCGCCGGTCGGGGCGACGCCGAGCGCATTGACGCCGATGACTTTCCCCTGGCCCGGATGGTAGATCAGCGCCTGCGTCTCCCCGCCCCAGCTCAGCGAATCCCACATCGTGCACGCGGCCCCCAGCATCGCGCAGGTGGCATCGACCGCGTTGCCGCCCCGCGCAAACATCAGCGCGCCGGCGGTGGCCGCGAGCGGCTTTCCCGTGATCGCCACCCACTGCGTGCCGTGCAGCACGGGCTTGGCCGACCGCTGCGCCAAGCCCGCGGGCGCCGCCAGGGCTCCGACCAGCAGCCACACCAGGAACAAACGACCGGACGTCAGCGACGGGAAGAGCATGGGCAAAGGTGAGTGGCCGGCCCGATGCGCCGCATCGGGTTCCCGGGAGCTAAGCCGCGCCGCGCTCACGGTCAAACCCTCCTCCGCCTGGGCCGGAACGATGCCGTCGCGGTGGAGCCGCCTGTCCCCAGGCGGCTGACGCGCGATGGGCCAACTGTACCGGTGGCACCGCCCCGGCACTGCCTCGCTGGGCCGCGCAAACCCAGCTTGTCCCCGCTCCACCAGCCGCGAGACTCCCGGCCCCCACCATGGCCGCTCCACCGGAAATGCCTTCGCCGGCACCCACGCCTGAATCGGGCTCGTTCTGGCGGCTGGCCCTGCAGGCGCTGAAGGGCGCGCACCACGACTACACGTCCCTGCCGCTGCAGCGTGCGGTGCTGCTGCTCGCCGTGCCGATGGTGCTCGAGATGCTCATGGAGTCGCTGTTCGCGATCGTCGACGTCTACTGGGTCTCGCGACTCGGCAGCGACGCGGTCGCGGTGATCGGGCTGACCGAGTCGATCATGTCGATCGTGTACGCCATCGCGATCGGCATCTCCTTCGCCGCCACCGCGATCGTGGCGCGGCGCATCGGCGAGAAGGATCCGGAGCGTGCCGCGCAGGCTGCGGGGCAGATCGTCGTGCTCGGCTTCACGGTCGCGGCGGGCGTGGGCGTCGTCGGCGGCTGGTTCGCGCCCGACATCCTGCGGCTCATGGGCGCCAGCCCCGAGGTCGTGGCCCTGGGTACGGAGTTCACGCGGGTCATGCTCGGCGGAAACGTCACCGTGTTCATGATCTTCCTGGTCAACGCGATCTTCCGCGGCGCCGGCGACGCCGTGCTCGCGATGCGGACGCTCTGGCTCGCCAACGCGCTGAACATCGTCCTCGACCCGTGTTTTATCTTCGGCTGGGGGCCGTTTCCCGAGATGGGCGTCACCGGCGCCGCCGTGGCGACGAACATCGGCCGGGGTGTCGGCGTGCTGTATCAGCTCTGGCATCTCAGCGGCCACGCGAGCCGGGTCCGCGTGCGCGCCGCACACCTGCGTCCGCGCTGGCCCGACCTCGTCGACATCCTGCGCACGGCGACCAACGGCATCCTGCAGCTCCTGATCAGCACGACGAGCTGGGTGGGGCTGTTCAAGATTCTCGCCCTCTTCGGCAGCACCGCGCTGGCCGGTTATACGATCGCGATCCGGATCGTGATCTTCGCGCTCATGCCCGCCTGGGGCCTGGCCAATGCCGGCGCGACGCTCGTCGGCCAGAACCTCGGCGCCGGCAGTCCCGAGCGCGCGGAACAGGCGATCCGCATCGCCGCGCGCTACAACATGCTGTTCCTGGGCGCCGTCGGTCTCGGCTTCATTGTCCTCTCCTCCACGCTGGTCGGTTTCTTCACCGCCGACCCAGCCGTGCACGCCGAGGGCACGCGGGCGTTGTGGATCATCAGCCTCGCCTTCCCGCTCTACGCGGCGGGCATGTGCCTCGAGGCGGCGTTCAACGGCTCCGGCGACACGTGGACGCCCACGCGGCTCAACTTCTTCTGCTTCTGGCTCGGCCAGGTCCCGCTGGCCTGGGCGCTCGCCCAGCCCGCCGGCCTGGGCCCGACCGGGATCTACATCGCGGTGCCGACGTCGTTCACCGTCCTGGCGCTGTGGAGCGCGCTGCTCTTCCGCCGCGGACGCTGGAAGGCGCATCGGGTCTGAGCCGCCCCCGCCCGCGCCGGAACTCGTCCGGCGTCAGCGGCCCCATCCGCCCTCGTCCCGCTGCGGGATTGCGGTGACCGCGTCCGCGCACCACGCTGCGCTCATGCCACCCGTGCCCCAGCTCCGGCGTCGCCTGATCCTGCTCGCCGGCTTGATCGCCCTCTACACGGTCGTCGGGTTTCTCGTCGCCCCGCCGGTCGTCCGGAGCCAGCTCGAGCAACGATTGTCCGCCGAACTCGGCCGGAAGGTGACCGTCGAAAAGGTGCGGCTCAACCCCTACACGATGTCGGCCACGCTCGAAAACTTCTCCATTCGCGAGCCGGACGGCACCTCGCCTTTCCTGGGTTGGAAGCGGTTGTACGTGAACGCCGACGTGTGGACCTCGCTGTGGCAGGCGTGGGCCGTGAGCGACATCGACCTCGACGGTTTCGACGCCCGGGTCGCGGTGCAGGCGGACGGCTCGCTCAATGTCGCCGACATCCTGCGCCGGCTCGAAAGCAGGAATTCCTCCGCCACGCCCGCCGCTCCGCCCGCGCCCGCCGCCCCCGCGAAGCCCGCGCGGCCCGTGCACGTCGGCCGCCTCCACGTCACGGGCGCCCGCGTGGAGTTTTCCGACGCTTCGACCCGACGTCCGTTCGCGACGACCGTGGGACCGGTGACGTTCAGGCTCACGGATTTCCGCACCGTGAGCGATCAGGGCGCGCCGCATCACTTCGAGGCGGTGACCGAGGCCGGCGAGAAGTTCACCTGGACCGGCCAGCTCGGGGCCAACCCGGTCCGTTCGCAGGGCACGTTCGGCGTCGAGAACATCGTGCTCGCCAAGTACGCCCCGTATTTTCCCGCGCACGTGAAGGCCGAGGTCGCGGGCGGCACGTTGTCCTTGCAGGGTCGATACGACGTCAACCTCGCCCCGGGCCAGCGCGTGCTGCAGCTCGCCGACGGCGCGGTGCAGGTGCGCGGACTCAAGGTCCTCGAGGGGCCCGGCGGCCCGGTGGCGCTGGAAGTCGCCGCGCTCGCCGTCGCGGGCATCGCCGCCGATGCGGTGGCGACGAAGGCGCGCGTCGCCTCGGTGACGCTCTCGGGCGGCACGGTCCGGGCCCGTCGGGAGAAGGACGGCTCCATCAACCTGCTCGCCCTGGTGGCGCCGGCTCCCGCGGCCTCGCCGTCCACTGCGGCTGCTGCGCCGGGGACCACGCCTCCCACCGGCGCGCCGCCGCCGCGACCTGACGTGGGAGTTGGCGAAGTCGCGTTGAAGGACTTTGTCATCGAGATCGCCGACCAGGTCCCCACCCGCCCGGTGCAGCTCAAGCTCGGCGGCGTGGCGTTGTCGCTGCGCGATCTCACGCTCGCCGACGGAGCGAAGCTGCCGCTGCAGTTCGACGCGACGTGGGCGCCGCACGGCACGCTCCGGGTCGCCGGTGATGCGATACTCTTCCCCTCGCCCGCCGCCACGCTGGAAGTCGACGTGGCCGGGTTAGACCTCCTCCCGCTCAATCCCTACCTCGACTCGGTGGTCAACGCGCAGCTCACCCAGGGAAGAATTTCCACGCGGTTGCAGGTCACCGCCTCGCTCCCGGCCGGCCAGCCGCCCGTCGTGAAAGTCGCGGGAGACTTCGCCGCCGAGCAGTTCGGCCTCGTTGACGGCGCCCGGCACGAGGAACTTGCCGGCTTCCGTCGCCTGACACTGCAGGGGCTCACGGCGACGACCGCGCCCGAGCTCGCGGTTTCCCTGGCCGAGATCGCGCTTGAAGGCTCCTACGCCCGTGCCGTGGTCAACCCCGACAAGTCCCTCAACTTCGCGGGACTCGCCCGCGCGCAGCCCGCGCTCCCGACGGGGCCCGGCCCGGCTCCGGCCCCCGTTCCGGCTCCGGCTCCGGCCCGGCCGCTGCCCCGCATCGAAATCGCGAAGGTCGTGCTCGCCGGCGGCGACTATCGTTTCACCGACCGGTCCCTCGAACCCAATGTGACGATGGCGATCGCGGACTTTGGCGGCACCCTCGCGGGCCTTTCGTCGGCCGAGCTCGCGAAAGCCACCCTCGATCTCAAGGCCGTCGTCAATGGCGCCGGGCCGGTCGCGATCACAGGCAAGATCGACCCGCTCGCGGCCGCGCCGTCCTACGACCTCAAGGTCGATTTTCGGAACGTCGATCTGGTCCCGCTCAGCCCGTACAGCGGCAAGTTCGCGGGCTACGAACTCGCGCGCGGCAAGCTGGTCCTCGACGTGAAGTTTCTCCTCCAAGATCGGAAACTCGACGCCGCCAACGTGATCACGCTGCAGCAGTTCACGTTCGGCGGCAAAGTGCAGAGCCCCGACGCCACCGGCCTGCCGGTGCGGCTCGGCGTGGCGCTGCTCAAGGACCTCGACGGCAAGATCGTCATCGACGTCCCGGTGCAGGGTAGCCTGGACGATCCCAGCTTCGGCGTGGGACGGGTCGTGCTGCGGGTGATCACCAACCTGCTGACCAAGGCCGCGGTCTCGCCTTTCTCGCTGCTCGGCGCGGCCTTCGGGGGCGGCGGAGAGGAACTGGCGTTCCAGGAGTTCGCGCCCGGCGCCGACGTTCTGCTCGAGCCCGAGAAGAAGAAGCTCGAGACGATGGTGAAGGCCCTGGCCAACCGTCCGGGGCTCAATGTCGACGTCCAGGGCTCGTTCGACCCGCAGGCCGACACGTTTGCGCTGAAGCGGGTGAAACTGGCCGACGCCGTCCGTCGCGCCGCGTGGCAGGAGCGGCGCCGGCAGGATCCGGCCGCGCCGCCTCCCGACCCGCTCACGCTCTCGCCGGAGGAACAGGCTGCGACGCTGAAGCGGCTGTACGACGAGAAATTTCCGCCGGGCACCGAGTTCGGTGCGCCGCTGCCGAAGCCGCCCGAGGTGGCCC